>JAJWRZ010000165.1:0-4087 GCA_021633965.1 Dialister sp. | reverse complement strand
AGAGCGCCAGCCTTCCAAGCTGGTTACGAGGGTTCGATTCCCTTCACCCGCTCCATTTTTTTATCCGCTCACTGAGCGGATTTTTTATTGGGAGAATAGGTGACTGGTAGCTGGTGACTAGTCACTAAGAGACTAAGAGACTAAGAGACTAAGAGACTAGGAGACTAGGAGACATCAGACTTCTGACGTCTAACGTCTAACGTCTAACGTCTTAAGCGGGCATCGCCCCATATATATTCGCGGCGCTTCATTATTATTTGCGCCGCACCACCACTCCTCACTCCTCACTAGAGATGGCAAACGGAATCAAAGGACAGCACGCCCCATGGGCTAACCCAGAAGTTTGAAAGCAGGGATTGGTGGCTAGGGATTAGGAGCCTCGAGTGACTAGTGACTGGGGATTAAAAGCAAACGGTGATTGAAATAGCGCAATTAGCGAGCTGACCGTTCTGCAAGGAAGAGCGAGGGCTACGCTCGAGATGACGATGGCGCGAAGCGCTATCAAAATTTTGCGGCGCTTCTATATTTTTATGCGCCGCACCACCATTTCGCATTTCTCATTTCTAATTTCTCATTCAAGCGAGGCTTTCAAACGTAATCATGGGCATCACGCCTCTTTACATTTCCATCGTGATTTGCTACAATGTTCCCATATACGGCGATGAGGAAGAGGAGTATGTCCTACAAAGCGAGCCGGCGGTGGTGAGAGGCCGGCGATGGACAGAAGGCGTTTCTGAGCTGTTTCCTGAACAGAGTAGGGAAATAAGAGAAATCAAGGTGGGCCTTAAGGGAACACTGATCAAAGCAGACTCTGCGATGTAATCAGTGTTTCATTAGGTCAATGAGGGTGGAACCGCGGGTTAATGATCCCTGTAACTCGTCCCTGTAACTTTTTGTTACAGGGATTTTTATATTGTCAGGAAATGGGAGCGCAGTGATCGATCGGTCACACCCCATTTCTTCGATCAGGAGGAACAAATGACTTTTCAGCAGATCGTCTTAGCACTCCAGAAGTTCTGGTCCAAGCAGGGCTGCGTACTCGGAGAAGCTTACGACACAGAAAAAGGCGCAGGCACGATGAATCCGGCTACCTTCCTGCGCACCATCGGACCGGAACCGTGGAACGTAGCCTATATGGAACCATCCCGCCGTCCGGATGACGGTCGTTATGGGGATAATCCGAATCGTCTCTACCAGCACCATCAGTTCCAGGTCATCATGAAGCCGTCTCCGAATAACATCCAGGAGACCTATCTGGAATCCTTAAAAGAGCTCGGTATCAATCCGGAAGAACACGACATCCGCTTCGTCGAAGATAACTGGGAGTCCCCGACCTTAGGCGCATGGGGCATCGGCTGGGAAGTCTGGCTCGACGGCATGGAAATCACCCAGTTCACCTATTTCCAGCAGGTCGGCGGTATCGATGAGCATCCGGTCTCCGTAGAGATCACCTACGGCCTCGAACGTATCGCGATGTACATTCAGGAAGTAGACAATGTCTATGACCTCGAATGGACCGACGGAGTCACCTATGGCGACATCTGGCACCAGAATGAATACGAGCAGTCCGTCTACAGCTACGAGCTCTCTGACCATGACATGCTCTTCAAGCTCTTCGACATGTATGAAAAAGAAGCACAGCGCGTCGTAAAGGCCGGCCTCGTACTCCCAGCCTATGACTATGTACTGAAATGCTCCCATTCTTTCAACCTGCTGGACGCTGCCGGAGCGATCTCTCTCTCGGAACGTACAGAATATATTTCCCGTGTCAGAAACCTGGCCCGCATGTGCGCCAAGGCCTGGCTGAAAAAGCGCAAAGAGCTGGGATTCCCCATGCTTAAAGGAGGCGAAGCGAAATGAGTAAGAATCTTCTCTTAGAAATCGGTACAGAGGAAATGCCGGCCAATATCATGTCCGGTGTCGTAGACCAGCTGAAAGCACTCGCGGATTCCCAGTTCGAAGCCCATCGCATCGCTGCCGAAAACATCACCATCTATGCGACCCCGCGCCGTCTCGCCGTCCTCGTCAAGGGCGCTGCAGACCGCCAGCCGGATGAAGAAGTCAAGAAACGCGGCCCATCCGTCAAAGCTGCTTTCGATGCTGATGGAAATCCGACACGCGCGGCCCAGGGATTTGCTCGCGGCCAGCACATCGATCCATCTGAACTCGTCAAAGAAGGGGAATACACCTGGGCGCATGTCGTACATGCGGGCAAGAAAGTCGAAGACGTCCTTCCCGAGCTCTTCCTCTCCCTCATCACCGGCCTGAACTTCACCAGAAGCATGCGCTGGGCCGATGAAGAAGCCCATTTTATCCGTCCTGTCCGTTGGATCGTTGCTCTCTGCGACAAGGAAATCATCCCGATGGAATTTGCCCACGTCAAGAGTGGCAATGTCAGCCGCGGTCACCGTTTCCTCTGCAAGGAACCTGTCGTGATCTCTGATCCGCTCTCCTACAAGGAGACCATGCGGGAAGCCTTTGTCATCGTTGATCAGGATGAACGCCGCGAAATGATTCGTACCGGCCTTCTCGCCGTTGCAGACAAGCTCGGCGGCCACGTTTGGCACAATGCAGACCTCTTGGAAGAGATCAACTACCTCGTCGAATACCCGACTCCGCTCTATGGCAGGATCGATGATGAATTCCTGAAGCTCCCTGTACCGGCCGTCGTCACCCCGATGCGTGACCATCAGAGATACTACCCTGTCAGAAACGAAGACGGCTCCCTCATGCCGTACTTCCTGACTGTTCGTAACGGCGGTACAAAAGCCCTCGAAAACGTCCAGCACGGCAATGAAAAAGTCCTCCGTGCCCGTCTTGACGATGCGAAATTCTTCTTCGAAAACGACCGCAAGAAGACCTTGGAAGGTCACAGAGACGATCTCACCCGCATCAACTATCAGGAAGGCATGGGCGACATGCGTGATAAAGCAGACCGCCTTCAGAAACTGACGGAAGCCATCGGCAAGGACTGGGGTTTCACGGCAGAGGAAGCCGCTGACGCCGACCGCGCTGCCTTCCTCTCCAAGTCCGACCTCGCGACCGGCATGGTCACCGAATTCACCGAACTGCAGGGCGAAATGGGTAAGGAATACGCTCTCCTTGATGGAGAAAAACCGGAAGTTGCAAAGGCCATCTTCGAGCAGTACATGCCAAGATTTGCCGGAGATATCCTCCCAGAGCAGGAAATCGGCCGTGCGCTCTCCCTCGCTGATAAGCTGGATAACCTCGCTGCGACCTTCCTGCGCGGTCTCATCCCGACCGGCTCTCAGGATCCCTTCGCGCTCCGCCGCCAGACCATCGGCGCCGTAAATATCCTGACCGACGGAAAGATCCACTGGGACATCCGCCGCGGCATCGAGGCAGCACTTGCCCTTCTTCCGGGCGATGAAGAGACGAAGAAGACCGTCCTCTCCCAGATCGAAGACTTCTTCCGTCAGCGCATCAAAGCCATCATGCTCGATGAAGGCATTGCCTACGACATCATCGACGCCGTCCTCGCCGGCCCTGTTGATGACATTTATGCCCTCTTCCTGAAAGCCCGCAGCATGGCGGAAAGCCAGCTGAAGGACGAAGCGGACCTCCGACAGGCCGTCACCCGTCTTGCGAATATCACCAAGGGCAAGACCGGCGGCAAGGTCGATCCATCCCTCTTCACCGAAGACGTGGAAAAGAAGCTCCAGGATGCTTTCGAAGCTGTTTCTGCCAAAGCCCTTCCGCTCTTTGCTTCTTACGAGTACGGAAAAGCCCTCCCGGCTCTCAAGGAACTCACGGCCCCGATCAATGACTACCTCGACAACGTCATGGTCATGGTCGATGACGAAGCCGTCAAGAACAACCGTATCTCCCAGCTCCTCGCTACCCTCGCCCTCTTCAATACCTGGGGCGACTTCAGCAAGCTAGTGTGATCGGCTTTCTGGAAATCGTCTTTTCGATAGACTGCTAAAAAAAGGGGCTGTGAAGAAATGAATCCTCATTTCTTCACAGCTCCTTTTTACTTTGCTTTCATTTGGTTCAGGGTTCAAGGTTCAGGGTTCAAGGTTCAGGGTTAGCCCCTCGGGGCGGTGCTCCTTTGATTTTGTACGAA
>JAJWRZ010000164.1:0-4120 GCA_021633965.1 Dialister sp. | reverse complement strand
ATTTTTATGCCTAATTTTTTTAGTTTCGTGTCCAATTTTTGTTGACAAGTGCAATTCTCGTATCGCAGCCTTCCCCTCGAGGGGAAGGTGCCCCGTAGGGGCGGATAGGGCACAAGCGGCATGAAAGACAGATGAGGAAAGCGGAGAAGTGCGCGGCACATGTGGGAAAAGCGTGAGTCTTAGGCCGCGAATGACAAAGATTTCTCGCTTCGCTCGAAATGACGATACGAGAGTCTGATGTCTCCTAGTCACTCCTAATCCCCAATCCCTAGCCACTCACCTGTACAGGTTTAGTGGGTTCAAAGGGTTCAGCAGGTTCAAAGGGGGAGGTGGCGGCTTCGCCGCATTATATATGTGTGGCGAAGCCGCCACCACAACCTTGAACCTTGAACCCTGAACCCGAATCTCATTCCTAATTCCCCCTATCTATGCTACAATGTAAAAATACATTCACCCATCCAAGGAGGTCCATCATGTTACAACAGGTATCCATCTTCACGGCGAACCGTCAAGGCGCCCTCTCCCGCATGACATCCATTCTTGCGAAGGAGAACATCAATATTTACACCATGCTCGCCAACGACAGCGCGGAATTCGGCATCGTCCGCCTCATCGTAGATAAACCGGAAGAAGCCGTCTTGATCCTTGAAAAGGAAGGCTACCAGTGCCGCGTCGACCTCGTCATCGCCATCGATATGGGCTCGGACAAGCCAGGCGCCCTCGACCGCATCTTAGGCGACCTTCAGGCAGCCAATGTCATGATCCGCTACCTCTACATTTCCTTCGACCGTGCGACCAGCTCCCCGATCGCCGTCTTCAGCACCACCGAGTCCGAGACCGAAGCCTTTCTCAAAGGCAAAGGCTACAAGCTGGTGGAAGAATTCTGATTGACTGGGGATTAGACGTCAGACATTAGATGTCAGACTTCAGGCTTCAAGCACAAAAAGACCCGTGATTCCCTCGTTTGAGAATCACGGGTCTTTTTATGCTCCTTGTCTGATATCTGATTTCTGACGACCAGTCACCAGTCACTAACCACCAGTCTCTACTTCCCCAACACGGCTTCGACCGCTTCCTTGCAGAGAGAGACACCCCGATCCAGATCTTCTCTTGTGATATTGAGCGGCGGATTGAAATAAATGATATCCCCCATCGGGCGAAGCACAAGCCCCAGATCCATGGCCTTTCTGAAAATATGCCAGCCGATACGGCGCGAAGGATCGAAAGCCTTCTTCGTCTTCGGATCCTCGACCAGCTCGATCGCATGGATGAGCCCGATATGGCGGATCTCTCCGACATTCTTGTGACTGCCGAGAGCCTGCATCAGCTGCTCATGCAGGTACTTCCCATTCTCATTCACCTTCGTGAGGATATGGTCACGCTTCATGATCTTGAGGACAGTGAGCGCGATGGCGCAGCCCATCGGATTTCCTGCATAGGTATGGCTGTGGACAAAGGCTTTGTGCGTGCCAAAATCATCATAGAACGCATCGTACACCTCATCTGTCGTGATGGTGAGAGACATCGGCATATAGCCTGCTGTCAGTCCCTTCGACGTGCAGAGGATATCCGGGGACACGCCCGCATGCTCGATCGCAAAGAGCTTGCCCGTGCGGCCAAAGCCCGCTGCGATCTCATCATCGATCAGGAGCACGCCGTACTCATCGCAGAGCTTTCGAAGCTTTCGGAGATACTCCGCCGGATAGATACGCATGCCGGCCGCGCCCTGCAGGATCGGCTCCACGATGCACGCCACTGTTTCCTTTCCATATTTCTTAAAGGCCGCCTCTGCGTCCTCGAAGCACTCCACGCCGCACGTCTCTCTCGTCTTGCCGTATGGACAGCGGTAACAGTCCAGCCCTTTGAAATGAATATTATTCATCAGCATCGGGTGGAAGATCTTCGCATACAGATCCATCGAGCCGACCGAGAGCGCTCCGATCGTCTCCCCGTGATACGACTCCGGCAGGCACATGAAGCGCGTCCTCTCCGGATGTCCCGTCTGATACTGATACTGGAATGCCATCTTCAGCGCCGCCTCGACCGCAGACGACCCATTATCATGGAAAGTGAACTTCGTGAGGCCCGCCGGTAAAAGCTCCGACAGCTCACGAGCCAGCTCGATCGCCGGCTTGTGCGTGAAATTTGTGAAAATGACATGCTCCAGTTCATCCACCTGCTGCTTCAGCGCCGCATTGATCTCCGGATTCGCATGCCCCAGAAGATTGCACCACCATGAAGAAATGATATCTAGGTACGCCTTGCCATGCGTGTCATACAGATAGCACCCCTTCGCATGGTCGATCACCACCGGCGGAAATACCTCATTATCCTTCATCTGCATGGCCGGATGCCAGATATACTTCGCATCCTCCGCTTCCCAGTTGATTCCACTCATCAGACTTCTCTCCTTTTACTTTGTTGTTGGTTGTTTGGAAATCGTGTGTACGATTTATGGTTTATGGTTTTTGGGTTTTGGGTTTTGGGTTTTGGGTTTTCCTCCATCTGAGCAGGCCCTTAGAGAAGGGCCGCGCCAAAGGCGCAGGATGGATCCTACGAGCGGTATAAAACCCATGTTGGAAAATGCCACCTTTGCCACTGTCTGCCGCAAACTATCCATCACACCTCTTGATACAATCCTTCCAGCACCTTCGGATCGCAATGGAGAATCTCATCCCCCTTCGCGACCTTCGCGATGACAGAGACCCCCGTGATCTCCTCGATCATCTTCACATTATCCTCTTCCATCACGCCGCCCTTCCAGTTGTTCAGGATGATGCCCCGGATCGGAATATTTCTATGGGTGATATATTCGCACGTCGTCACCACATGATTGATCGTCCCCAGCCCCGCATCCGCGATGACAAGCACCGGCAAATGCAGCCAGGAAATGATATCCTCCAGATAGTACACCGCCTTCTCATCGTGGCGGATCGGGCACACGATGCCGCCGGACCCTTCCATCGTCACATACGGATACGCCTCCGTCACCCGCTTCCACGCCGCAAGAATCACATCCTTCTCCAGCGGATGCCCCTCGAGGCGCGCCGCCAGATGGGGAGACACCGCATGCTGATAGAGATACGACAAGAGCATATCCTCCGGTTCATGGATCCCCGCAAACTCATTCACAAAGCCCGCATCCGATGCAGCGACCGTCGGTGCCCCGCTGACCGCCGCCTTGTAGTAGCCCGTATCATACCCATTCTGACGCATCGTCTTTACCAGAAGCGCCGTCACATAGGTCTTCCCGATATCCGTATCCGTCCCCGTGATAAAAATTCCCTTGCTCATTGCTATGCCTTCCTTCGTATAAAACGTGACGGGTTTATCCCTTCACCATTGACCATGTACCCAAACGCCATTCATCATCCTGCGCGAAAGAAAATATCATGTGCGGCATCGGACGAGAGCCAGGCAGCCTGCACCGAGCCCTTCCCATGCACCTCACCTTCACACATCGTCTGAAAATGCAGAAAGGATCCCTCCGCTATTTTCCGATTGCCCTCTTCAGCCGCGACGCCAGCATCGCAGCCAGAATGCACAGACAGATATCCCCCGGCACCGCCAGCACGAAGCAGTACAGCAACACCGGCCAGACCCCGATCGGCGTCCCCAGGTAGAAATTATTGATGATGTACACATACACCATCCCGAAAAGATACACCACCAGGAGCCCCGCCAGATTTGCAAAAAGGATCTTTCCGAAAGAAAAATCCCCGCTCCTCTCGGAAATCCATCCCGTCAGCCACGCCCCTGCGATAAACCCGATGAGGTATCCAAACGTCGGCTGGAAAATATACGAAGGACCCCCGCCCTCCGTAAAGACCGGCACCCCCGCGAGCCCCAGAAGCACATACAGCCCCACCGAGCAAGCCCCGTTCCGGCTCCCCAGGATAAGCCCCGCCAGCGTCGTAAACAAAAGTTGCAGTGTAAACGGACACACCGGCACCGGGATCTTGATAAACGCCCCGATCGCAATCAGTGCTGTAAACAATCCAAAGAGCACCATCTCCTTCGTCCGGCTTTCGCCAGCCACCGCCGCTTCTCCTCTGACCATCTTCATCGCCTCGATTGTTATTACTTATGATATGTGAAGTTAACATACATATCATATAAC
>JAJWRZ010000163.1:0-4136 GCA_021633965.1 Dialister sp. | reverse complement strand
TGAGAAATGGTCGCCCGAGTATTGCCATCAACGGATTGCTTCAGAAATAAGGAATACGAAAGCCGCAGCAAGACTGCGGTTTTTTGCTTGGCTTGGGGTTGACCCGTTGTGTGGGCAGCGTCTTCTGGATTCCCTTCGAATCTTATCCCTGCAGGCCGGTCATCCTGCATTCCTGCTTCCGGGTTCATCGTGTTTTGCGGCGCACCACTTTTACAGGACCCGCAGAATCCGTGGTCTCTCTTAAAAAAATTTGCATGCCTTGCCCAAGTCAAGTATAATGTAGAAATACTTTAAGAATCACTAAGGGGGTTTATCATGAAAGGCAATGACATTCGCGAAAATTATCTTTCGTTTTTTGAAAATAAAAAAGACCATCTGAGACTGAAGAGTTTCTCCTTGATTCCAAAGGATGACCCCAGCCTTCTCTTGATCGGTGCCGGTATGGCGCCACTGAAGCCGTACTTCACCGGCAAGGTAGAACCACCGAAACACAGAGTGACGACCAGCCAGAAATGTATCCGTACCGGAGATATTGAAAACGTAGGCCGTACCGCACGCCATCATACTTTCTTCGAAATGCTGGGGAATTTCTCCTTTGGCGATTATTTCAAGAAGGAAGCGATTTCCTGGGCATGGGAATTCCTGACCGAAGTCCTGAAGCTCGATCAGTCCCGCCTCTACGTCACCATTTATCCCGATGACAATGAAGCGCATGACTACTGGCATAAAATGATCGGCCTGCCGGAAAACCATATCTATCCGCTTTCCGATAACTTCTGGGAAATCGGGGAAGGCCCATGCGGCCCGGACTCTGAAATTTTCTTTGATCAGGGTGAAGAATTCGGCACGGATCCGGAAAACCAGATGGGCGGAGACGGAGATCGTTTCCTTGAGATCTGGAACCTTGTATTCTCCCAGTACGACCGCCAGAAGGATGGTTCCTACCTGCCGCTTGCCAAGAAGAACATCGATACCGGTGCAGGTCTGGAACGTCTGGCTGCCGTTCTTCAGAAGAAAAAGAATAACTTTGAAACCGACCTGTTTTTCCCGATCATTGAAGAAGCTTCGAAGCTTTCCGGCGTATCCTATGGACAGAGCGCCGAGGGTGATGTGGCACTGAAGGTTATTTCTGACCATGCGCGTGCTATCACGAATATGATCGCTGACGGCATCCTTCCGTCGAATGAAGGCAGAGGCTATGTCCTCCGCCGTGTACTGCGCCGTGCCGTACGTTTTGGCAAGCTTCTGGGCATTCAGGATGCCTTCATGGGTCAGATGATCGATGTCGTCATTCAGATGATGAAGCCGGCCTATCCGGAACTCGTTGATAAGCAGGCTTTCATTAAGAAAGTCGCCGGCGTCGAAGAAGAACGCTTCCATACCACGCTGAATGCAGGCTGCGACCTGCTTTCTGAAATGCTGGAAGATACGAAGAAAAAGCAGCAGACCATTCTTTCCGGTGATCAGGTTTTCAAACTTTATGACACCTATGGCTTCCCATGGGAACTGACCGATGAGATCGCCAAGGAACAGGGCCTCACCATCGATGAGAAAGGCTTCGAAGCGGCCATGGCTGAGCAGAAGGAAAGAGCAAGAGCTGCGCGTGCGAAGGTGTCTGCGAAAGTCGCTACACCAGATACCACAAAACTCGATGCAAAAGAGCTCACCACGGAAGACAAAGATGGCGAAACGAAGCTGCTCCTTCTTGGCCAGGATGGCAAAGAGATCGTCTCTGCAGCAGACGGTACCGAAGTCACTGTAGTCCTCAAGAATAACCCGTTCCATGCAGAAGGCGGCGGACAGATCGGTGATTCCGGCACCATCGTTGGCGAAGAGGGTACCATTCAGGTCGAAGACACGAAGAAATTGCCAGATGGTATCGTCTATGTTATCGGTACCGTTTCTGAAGGCATCATCCGTGAAGGGGAAACGGTCACTGTCACTGTTGACCGCGTCAGAAGAGAAGACATTGCGAGAAACCATACGGGCACACATATGCTGCAGGCTGCACTTCGCCGCGTACTTGGCGATCAGGTGAATCAGGCCGGCTCTCTCGTTCTTCCTGACCGTCTGCGCTTCGACTTCACATGGCCGGAACCGCTTTCTGAGAAGCAGCTCGCTGCCGTCGAACAGATCGTTAATGAGGAAATCCTCAAAGCGACACCTGTCGATATCCGTGAAATGCCGATCGAAGAAGCGAAGAAATCCGGTGCTATGGCACTCTTTGGTGAAAAATATGGTGACGTTGTCCGTGTTGTCAGCATTCCCGGCTACAGCAAGGAACTCTGCGGCGGCAGTCATGTAAAGAATGTCGGAGAGATCGGTTCCTTCCGTCTGCTTTCCGAAGGCGGCATCGGCTCTGGTATTCGACGTATCGAAGCTGTCACGGGGAAAGCCTCCTATGAAGACATGAAGAAGGACAGAGCACTTCTCCGCGAGGCAGCGGCTCTCTTGAAGGGCAAACCGGAACAGCTTGCAGAAAAGATCGAAAAGACGCTGGCACAGATGAAAGATCTGGAGCGTGAACTCGACAGCCTGAAACAGCAGCAGGCCAAGAATGAACTGGGCGATCTGATGAAAGATGTGCAGGAAAAGAATGGCGTACCGTTCTTTGGCGCTATCGTTCATGCAGGTAATATGGACGAACTCAGAAAAGCAGCTGACGTAGCGAAAGCTAAGCTCTCTGGCGGTTGCTTCCTGCTCGGTGCAGTTTGCGGTGACAAAGTGAACCTTGTCGGTATGGCTTCTCCGGAAGCCATCAAGGCAGGTGTCCATATGGGCAAAGTCATTTCCAAAGCTGCTAAAATCTGCTGTGGTGGTGGCGGCGGTAAGCCGGCTGTCGCACAGGCAGGCGGCAAGGATCCGTCCAAGATCAATGAATCTATCGCTGAAGGCGTGAAAGCTATCGCAGAAATGATCCAATAAAGGAATCAGGCTTGAAGGAGCTCCTTTTGGTCTTATAGCCAAAGTGGATTTATCAGGCCCAGAAGGCTCACAGGATTCGATGAGAGGCACTACGCAAAAATAAGGAGGGTCTCGTGGAATTGCAAGAGCGAGGATACGGAATCCGTCCAAGGTTGGAGAACACTGCATCCCATCGAATCTTGAGAACCATTGAAACCTGCTGCACCTGTTTTTCCTTTCCCTTTTCTCGTGGACTGAACTGTCAAAGGAGGTATACCCATGTCAGTTTCTGATGAAACGATTTTATTCAATACGAATGTCGATGAAGGCGAGAATCGCCAGGCTGCCATGATCCTGCAGGAGGTGTACAGTGCTTTGAAAGAAGCCGGACACAATCCGACCGTGCAGCTGGTGGGATACCTGGTTTCCGGCGAACCGACCTATATCACCAGCCGTCATGATGCAAGACGTCTGATCTCCGGCATCGAAAGAGATGAACTGGTGGAAGAACTGGTTCGTTTCTATGTCAAGCACAAAGGACTTTGATATGCGGATCATGAGTCTTGATGTAGGATCCCAGACCATCGGCGTCGCGGTGAGTGATCTTTTCGGCTGGACGGCGCAGGGACTGGAAACCATCCGTCATACGACGAGGGAAAAAGATTTTGAACGGCTTCGTCAGCTGACGGATGAATACAAGGTCGAAGAATTCGTCCTTGGCATGCCGCTTAATATGAATGGTACGAAAGGCATGCGTGCTGAGCGGACGGAGGAATTCGCTGCTGAGCTTGCGGCTGCTTTCCCCGATATTCCTTATCACTTCTGGGATGAACGTCTGACGACGGTGATGGCGCAGAAACAGCTCATCGCCGCAGATGTCAGCCGCAAGAAGCGTAAAAAAGTCATCGATAAAATGGCCGCCGTGGTGATCCTGGAGGGCTATCTCCAGCACCTGGCTTTTAAAAACAGAGGATAAGCCCATGGCAGAGAAAAAAGAAGAAGCGATCATTATCACCATTACCGGTCCGGATGGTGATGAAAGAGATTATGCACAGGACGTGGTCATTCCTTTTCAGGGGAAAGAATTCGCCGTCCTGGTCTCTATTCCGACATCAGAAGATGATGAAGAAGAGCCGGATATCATTCTGGCACGCATCGATACCGATGAAAATGGAGAAGCTGAATACGTCCCTCCGACGGATGATGAATATGATGCAGTCGCAGATATCTAT
>JAJWRZ010000162.1:0-4155 GCA_021633965.1 Dialister sp. | reverse complement strand
CACCCATCGCTTTCTTCCTTCCATCGATAGGCACTTTATTATACCATGATTGTATGGGGTTATGGGAGAAAAAATGAAGCTCTCCTGCTTCCGAAGGCCCCCGCGGAAGCGGATATGCCGGTGAGCGCTTCGCACGGTTTTCAGGGCTTGCTGAAATATGGATCTCCCATTTCTGCGTTCTGAGACCATCCCTTACATGAAAAAAAGATCGCCCGACCGCCGGACTCTCCCGATCCCCCTCCCAAGGCTTTCTTCATCAAAAAAGCGAAGCCTCTCGGCTTCGTTTTATTGATCTGCAAAGCAGCGTTTTTTCTTTTTGAAGATCGTCCCCATGATGGTGTGCAGCTCACCTAACGCATCCGGATTCAGCGTATAAAAAATATGCTTCCCATCCCGGCGATCAAGGACCAGACCGGACTCGACAAGCACCTTCATATCATGCGAAAGCGTCGGCTGGGTGATGGCGAAGGCTTCCTGCAGCTTATTGGCACACTGGGCATGGCAGGATAGCATGTCGACGATCTTCAACCGTTTCGGATCGGAGATGGCTTTCAAAATTTTCGCCGTATCAATGTAGATCTGTTCCATAAATGCTCCATCAGTCAGTCAAGATTCATAGAATACATTTCCTTCAATGAATTGAAATATTTCTATAAATGGTAACAGAGCAGGCATGGAATGTCAAGAAAATCATGGCATGGGCAGATCCGCATGTCCGGAAAAGCGCCGCCTTTGTTCCTTCATTTCCAGCCTGTCGGCGGCTCTAGGGAAACGCTGATTAAATCGCAGAGTCAGATTTTACAAGAATTTTTATACATAGCTTCGTCATAACCTTCCTTAAATAGCCCGCTATTCGCGTCAGGTTATTCCTTGCCATGCATAAAAATTCAAGAGTAAAATCTGACAACGATTTACTCAGTGTTTCCCTGGAAATTTTCCCTCTTCTGTTTATTATGAAAAAGTGTTATATTATAGGAAGAAATAGCAATTTCCTTGCTATAAATTGGTCGTGAGGTGATAAACATGGCAGAAGTAACTGAAAAGAGCATCATCGTCAATGGCGTCGACAAATATCTCGTCGCTGATCTGAAACGTGTTTATGGCGGCGTAAGCTACCAGGGTGAGGAATACGTATTCCTGCAGTTCCCGGTCGTCGGCGATACCGTCAGAGACTACCGTCCGGACAGCTACACCACCGCTATTATGCTCGGTGATGAAGTATTCGATGGACAGACCTTCCATTACCACATCACTCTGACCTATGATGGTCATGTCAGAGAAGTGGCTTACCTGGGTCTTGATGACGCAGGCAGACCAGACACCGTAGATGTCGAATAAGCCATAAAAAAAGAGCTCCCGCGGGAGCTCTTTTTTTATGGCTTATTTGACGAAGGCGCAAGAGATACAGCCGGCTTTCGAAGAGTGCTTCAAAAACCTTCCACAGCGCCTCTTCCTCATTTTACTTCTTCATCCGGATCCCCGGCAGGAGCAAGAGGGCGCTCACGATCAGTCCGACGAAGAGCGGGTCGATCGTGAGCTTTATCACCGTCGCCGTGAGGAGTGCAGCCGCTGTACTTCCGAGCATGGAAAGGACGGCCCAGCCTCTCTTCACATGCCCCGGCCAGAAAACAGCGAGCGTCAGGGGCAGGAAGATCCCGCCGCCGCGAAGCGCCATGGAAATGTACGTCCAGAAGAGCACCTCACTCCCGCGATTCAGGATGGCGATGAAGCAGGCCAGAAGCATGACGAAAAGCACGGTCAGCTTATTCACCGTCAGCATCTTCCGGTCATCGGTCATGCGGCAGAGCGGCACGATCATATCGCGTGTGATCATCGTACCGATGCCGAGCGTGAGCCCGCCGATCCCGCCGATCAGCGACAGGATGATGCCGCCCATGGCAAGACCTCCGAGGAGCGGATGCACCTCATTGATGAGGTAGGTCGGAAGCACCATGATCGGCTGTATATCCGGATACAAAGTCTGCATATAGAGGCCGACCGCGACAGAAGGCAGACCAACGGGAATGACGATGGCTGCCGCCAAAAAGCAGCCCGCCGATGCAGTGGACGGCGTATCCGCAGAGAAAATGCACTGGATATATGTCTGCGTACAGAGTACCCCCACGAGGACGGAGAAAAGATTCGCAAGCGCAGGCTCTACGCCGCACCCGAAGAGGGAAAATTGGGCAGCGGGAAACTGACTCCACGCAGCAGTCTCATGGACCGCCTGAAAGGCTTCCCATCCTGCGATGAAGAGAGCCACCCAGATGATCCCCATTTTCAGCATGCCGCCGATCCCCGCTGATTTCATCCCGCCAAAGAATGTATAGGCAGCGACCAAAAGGACCAGAAGCGCAGAAGCGGTATACGCATCGACGTGAAAGACCTCTGCTACGATCTCTATCCCCGGCAGACAGCTCGCCACCGCAGAAAAAAGGATACCGATGGAGGAGATCACCGAAGAAAGCTCCTCCGCCTTCTTCCCGTAGTGCATCGCCAGAAACTGCGGGATCGTCTCAAGCCCCGTGCCGCGCATTTTCTTTGCATAAAAAAGCCCCATGACGATGAAGGCGATACCGCTCCCCAGTGTGAACCACCACGCGGAAAGGCCAAAATGATACGCCAGCTGCGCCGTCCCCACCGTAGCGCCGCCGCCGACTACCGTCCCTGCGATACTTCCTGCAACAAGCGGTGCTCCCGCTGACCGACCGCCGACGCTGTATCCAGCCGCCGATCTCACCGACCGCGAGCTATAGATCCCGATCCCGATCACACATACGAGCGTCGCGATGATGATCCCCATGTGCATCATGGTCAAATGCATATTGATTCCTTCTTTCCTTCTCATTCTCTATTTCGTAAAGCCCATTATAGCAGAATGGAAGGGGGGATGCTAGAATAGGGAAAAGGGGTAGCCCCTAGGGCGTGCTGCACCATGGATCGCATTCAAAAGAAATGCAAGAGATTCTATAGGTTCAGAAGATTTCAAAGTGCTGGTGCGGTGCATACCAATAAAACATGCGGCATTCTCAAAAAATGAAAAACCTGTGAACCTTTCAAACCTTCCGAACCCGTTTCCCCCATCACCAGCCACTAGTCACGAAAAAGGAGTCCCTATGTATCAGGCAGTTCTCTTCGATATGGATGGCACGATCCTCGATACCATCACCGATCTTACGATCTGTACCAATTACGCACTTTCCCAGCTGGGAAAGCCCCATGAATTTCCCGCAGAGCTCGTGAAGCTCTGCTACGGCTGCGGCATCGAAGCCGACATGCAGAAAGCGCTCGCCATGGCCGCCGGATGCGCCGGTGAAGACTTGGAATACGTAGAAAATCCTACTCCGCTTTCCTCCTACGGTCTTACAGCGCAGGACACCGCCCGCCTGCAGTCGATCTTCGTGCCCTACTACAGCGCACACTGCCACCTTCACACCACTCCCTACGACGGCATCCCCGCTCTCCTTTCCACGCTTCGGAAAAGAGGGATCCGTACCGCCGTCGCCTCAAACAAAGACGAAGCGGATGTAGCAAAGCTCGCCGCGATGCATTTCCCCGGTCTTTTCGACGCCATCATGGGCAATTCCCCTGCCATCCATAGAAAGCCTGCGCCCGACATGCTTGATCGCATTCTCCATGACCTTTCCATTCCGAAAGAACAGGCTGTCTACATCGGCGACTCGGAAGTAGACATAGAGACCGCCAAAAACGCCGGCCTTGCCTGCATCTCCGTCACATGGGGCTTTCGAAATAAAAGCTTCCTCGCCCGCCATGGCGCGACACGCATCGCAAAAAATACAACGGAGCTGGCCATGGAATTGGGAATGAGGGAGTCATAGGTTCAGGGACATCACTAGGGGCGTGCCGCCCCTTCATTGGGGATAAAAGCGTTGCGCGAATGAGGAATGAAGGTGGCGGCTTCGCCGCAAGTATATGAGGCGCTCGGTTGCTTTCATAAACGACACACTTCTCCGCTTTCCCCACTCTCTTTCATACCGCCAGTGCCCTATCCGCCCCTTCGGGGCACCTTCCCCTCGAGGGGAAGGCTGCGATATGAGAATACCATCTTCTAAAAAAAGGCGGCGAAGCCGCCACCTCACCCCTGAACCTTGAACCTTGAACCTTGAACCTTGAACCCTGAACCAAATGAAAGCA
>JAJWRZ010000161.1:0-4169 GCA_021633965.1 Dialister sp. | reverse complement strand
CTTTCTCTTATACCGGCCGCTTATTCGTCGGCAAGTTCACTAGTGACAACGCGGCGCAGGCCCTGAAGGGCATGGGACTGCAGTCCCGCTGCCGCATGACCGGCATCCAAGAGCTGCTGATCCGTGGCATCCAGCTTCAGCTGGTTGAAATTGATATTTTTCACGGCCGCCTTGCCGTCAGCTTTGGTTCCGTTTTCGACACGGACCTGAAGTACGAGATCGGTCATTTTTGCTTTTGCAGTCATAGAGATAGTTTCCTTTCTTCCTTTTTCAAATAGTTACATGCAATATCCCAGGGAAGGCTGATGGGTTCGGGCGTTACCGCGAGAAGTTTGAAAGCAGGGATGAGTAGCCAGGGATTAGTGGCTAGGGATCCGGGGTGCCGAGTGACTTGAATACTACCTTCGAGCATCGCCCCGTTTCGTCATCCTGAGCGGCGAGAAACGTCGTATGTGAGATAACGAATGCCAGAACAGCTGCGACCTGAGCCCTCGATCTCGGCGAAGCCGCCACCTTCATTCCTCATTCCTCATTCGAGCGAGGCTTTCATCCCCAATCAAAGGGCAGCACGCCCCGAGGAGCTAACCCTGAACCCGCTCCCCCGTTTCCTTTATTTCACTTCTTCGGTGGTGGTGGTGACGACGGTGGCTTTTTCAAATCCGGTCACGGTCTCCCCGGAGGACGGAGAGAGGACGACCTGCAGCTTTTCCGCCGCTGTTCTGCATTCCTCCAGCGTAAGGCCCTCCTTGGGATCTGTGAGAGAGACCGTCATGGCTTTGCCGGAGGTGTTGAAAACGAGATTCAGTTTTTTCATAGCATTTCTTCCTTTCTGTAAGAATGAACATTTCGAAGGTCGCCGGCCGGCTCATTTGCCCTTCTGTCTATATAGTGTGTTTCAGGGATGAAAATATTGTCGTTTCTTCGAAAATAAAAAAAGGGGCTGTGAAGAAATGAATCCTCATTTCTTCACAGCCCCTTTTTATTTTGCTTTCATTTGGTTCAAGGTTCAGGGCTCTCGTGGCGGCTTCGCCGCTTTTTTAGAAGATGGTATTCTCGTATTGTCAGAACAAATACACGCATATGTGGAAAAAGAATAACGACGGACAAAGCCTTCCCCGCATGGGGAAGGTGGCGAGCGGAGCGAGCCGGATAGGGTTCTAGCGGTATGAAAGAGAGTGGGGAAAGCGTCTCAAGTAGGCCATTTACGAGAGCACCCTATCCACCGCTAACGCGGTCCCCCTTCCCCAATGGGGAAGGCTACGATACGAGAATGCAGCTTAACTTAATAGCCTTCCCCTCTGGGGGAAGGTGCCCCGCAGGGGCGGATAGGGTGACTATGGCATGAAAGACAGCTGGGATAAGATTTCCCGGTCACTCCTATGAGAGCTGCAAGTCCCCGCGGCAGATTGAAAGCGAAAATGAGATGATCGTTATTTCACAACCCCTAAAAGGGAGCCAGGGATGTCCCGCGCATCTTTTCTGCCTGCTGCATCGGGCGATGCACGGATCCCTCCTGCTACCGGTTCTTCTCCTCCCAGAGCATCTGATTGTACTGCTTCTGATAGTACTCTGATCTCTTCTTATCCGCCCAGAAATCGCGGTCACTCTGGATCGCAAGCATTTCATCCACCATATCCTCTGCGCGCTCCGGGGCGACGTGGGTGAGGTAGGCGATCATGCGCGTGATGGTCTTCTCCGTACCCAGCTCGGTTGCCATCAATGCGCCAAGCTCGGCAGGATAGCCGCGGCGGACGGTGAGTGTGATGAGTTCGTCCTTCAATCGTTCCAGCTGTGTCATGAGGGCTCCTTTCATAGCGATCTTTTGCCTTTATTATATCAGAAAAAGGAAGCAAGGAGGAAAGTGGCAGGTCTCTCGTCGGCCTTGCCACTTGAACCCTCTCCCCTCATTTGTGGTATCATAAGGTCAAAAGAAAGGAGTGACCACGATGGAAGACGTGACAGACCTTTTGAACCGCATCAAAAACCAGATCGGCGGCGAGGAGAGCCTCTCGGACGAGGAGCTGAACCGCCAGCTGAATGCGATCTACAGCATCTATGCCGCCGCGATGGGGCCCGAGCAGCTGATCGTGCAGGCGAGCCGATTCAATGCCGTGAAATATATTCATGACGAAAATCCCAAGAGCCGTCTCATCGGCATGGAGCGCCTCATTCTGGAAAACCGCGACTACCATCGCCAGCCGACAGATGAAGAGATCCCCGCCATCTTGGACAAGCTGGAGGACAAGGTCGCAGATATCCTCTCCCGTCAGGCCGTCGAGCGCTCGCTCGAGAAAAAGATCGAAGACCGCCTTGAAGAGCGGCACAAGGAGTACATCGAAGAGGTCCGCCGCGAGATCATCGAAGAAGAGACAGGCAGCGCAGAGACCGCCGAGAGCAAGCGCAAGCTGGAAAAGCTACGCGCGATGGAAAAAGTCAGCCTCACTGCGACAATCCTTCAGGTCGTCCGCCCGCAGTCGCTTTCTGAGATCATCGGACAGGACCAGGCCGTGGAAGCACTCGCCTCCCGCATCTCCTCACCCTATCCGCAGCACCTTCTGCTGTACGGCCCGCCCGGCGTCGGCAAGACCACCGCAGCGCGCCTTGTACTCGAAGAGGCAAAGAAAAAGCCGTACACCGTCTTTCGAAAAGACGCCCCCTTCATCGAGTGTGACGGCACGACACTGCGCTGGGACAGCCGCGACATGACGAACCCCTTGATCGGCTCCGTGCATGACCCGCTGTATCAGGGCGCGCGGCAGGAGCTCGCCGACGAAGGCATCCCCGAGCCGAAGCCCGGCCTCGTCACGGACGCCCATGGCGGCATCCTCTTCATCGATGAGATCGGTGAACTGGACCCCATCCTCCTGAACAAGCTGCTGAAGGTACTCGAAGACAAGCGCGTCCGCTTCGACTCCGCCTACTACAACGAAGAAGACCCGCAGATCCCCGCCTACATCAAGCAGCTCTTCGAAAAAGGCGCACCCGCCGATTTCATCCTGATCGGCGCCACGACAAGAGCGCCCGAGGAGATCAACCCCGCCATCCGCTCACGCTGCGGCGAGATCTTCTTCGCGCCCTTAGAGCCCGCGCACATCATCGCCATCGTCAAGCGCGCCGCCGAAAGGCTCGGCGCTCGCCTCGAAGCCGGCGTCCCCGAGCTCATCAGCCGCTACACCATGGAAGGCCGCAAAGCCGTGAACCTTCTCGCCGATGCCTACGGCCTTGCCATTTACGAATCCGGCAAAGCAGAGCGCATCACCATCACCAAAGCCATCATGGAGCGCACCGCGCAGGCGAGCCGCCTCAGCCCCTGCCTTCAGCAAGAAGCATCGGACACGCCAAAGATCGGACACATCTACGGCCTTGGCGTCATCGGCTCATGGGGCAGCACGATAGAGATTGAAGCCGCCGCCTTTCCCGCCGCTGCGCCCGGCAAGGGGAGCCTGCGCTTCAATGACACCGCCGGCTCCATGGCGAAGGACTCCGTCAGCGCCTCGGCCGCCGTCGTCCGCCAGCTGACCGACAAGCGCCTTTCCGACTACGACCTCCACATCAATGTCATCGGCGGAGGAAATATCGACGGCCCATCCGCCGGCTGCGCCATCACCTGCGCCATCCTCTCGGCCATTGAAAAGAAGCCTCTCCGTCAGGACATCGCCATCACCGGCGAGATCGCGCTCTCCGGCGAGGTGAAGCCCGTCGGCGGCATCCACGAGAAAGCCTTCGGTGCCAGGCGATCCGGCATGAGAGCCATGATCCTCCCTGAGAAAAACAAGAGCGACATCGACGCAGGAACAGCAGGGATCGAAATTCATCCCGTATCGAATATACAGGAAGTGTGGAGTTTAGTGGCTAGGGACTAGAGACTGGAATCCCACTTTCGGGCATCGCCCTTTATAAAAATCGACGCGGAGCGTCGCTCCGCCTAAGCCTTCCCCATCGGGGAAGGGGGACCGCGTCAGCGGTGGATAGGGTGCTTCCGTAAATCGTCGACTTGAGACGCTCCTTCCCACTCTCTTTCATACCGCCTGTACCCTATCCGCCCCTTCGGGGCACCTTCCCCTCGAGGGGAAGGCTGACGATACGAGGATACCATCCGCTCATAAAGCCTTCAGGCATCGCCCCGTTTCGTCATCCTGAGCGGCGAGAAACGTCGTATGTGAGATAAC
>JAJWRZ010000160.1:0-4174 GCA_021633965.1 Dialister sp. | reverse complement strand
ATTCCTCGCTATGCATAAAAATTTAAGAGTAAAATCTGACAACGATTGAATCAGTGTTTCCCTAGGTCGTCGGCTCCATGGGGCTGGTACGTCGCTTGACTGCTGCCATAAATCGCCTGCGAGGAACGCATTTTCCCACTCTCTTTCATGCCGCCAGTGCCCTATCCGCCCCTTCGGGGCACCTTCCCCTCGAGGGAAAGGCTATTCATAGTAAGCGGTGAAGTCGCCACCTTTCTTATTTCTCATGCAAGCGAGGCTTTCATTTGAAGCCAAGGGACGGCACGCCCCAGAGGCTAACCCACAAGTTTGAAAGCCGGGATGAGTAGCCAGTGGCTAGGGATTAGGGGCGCAGGGTGACGAGTCACTCTCGCGTATCGTCATTTCGAGCGAAGCGAGAAATCTTCTTTGCAGACCGATAAACGATGGGTGTGCGAAAGCAGAAATACGCAGCACCAAGGCGTTGTTTCCCGGCCAGTGCCTATGTGATACTGACCGCAGTGCAAGAAAGATCCCTCGGCTGCGCTCGGGATGACGATACGGGAAATGGATATCCCCAAAGATTTGAAAGCAGGGATGAGCAGCTAGTAACTGGGAGATGGGGGGCATTTTTCCTCATTCCTCATTCGAGTAGAGCTTTCATCCACAATCCAGAGGCGGCACGCCCTACGGTCTACGCCTGAACCTTGAACCCTGTCTCCCTCTTTAGTACAATAGAGCAAAAGGAGGTACGAGCTATGTTTGTCGGTGTAGATCTGGTGAAGATCGCGCGGTGGGAGCGGATCCTTGAGAAATTTCCCTGCCGCACGGAGAAGATATTCACGGAAGAGGAGATCGCGCATTGCGAGAAGAAAGGGAAAAAGCGTGCGGAGTCATATGCAGCGCTCTGGGGCGCGAGAGAAGCGGCTGGAAAGGCACTCGGGATCGGCATCTTCGGTTCGGCATGGCAGGATGCGTATGTGACCTGGGGCGAGTGGGGGCAGCCGATGCTTCACCTCGCAGGGACGTTCGCCAAGCGGGCAGAAGAGCTTGGGATTACGGAGATGTCGATCTCTATTTCACATGAAGAGGAGATGGCGATCACGGTGGTCGTCATGGCAGGAGGTCATCATGAAGTACATCACGACGGCTGATGAGTCGCGCTCGCTCGATCGGGAAGCGATGAAGAGCTACGGATTTCCCGAAGCGGTGCTGATGGAGAATGCAGGAAGCGATGTGGTATCGCTCATTCAGCCGGAGATCGATTGGAAGGGGAAGTCTGTGGTGGTGGTCTGCGGGACGGGCAATAATGGCGGAGACGGCTTCGTCATCGCCAGGTATTTGTGCGCGCTGACCGCAAGCGTCGCGGTACTCTTGTGCGGCAATGAGGCGCATATGAGTGAAACGGCACGTCTGTATCGCCGGATCGTTGAAAAAATGTGGGTGCAGGTCATCCCTGTCAGTGAGGATACGGACTGGGAGACACCTTTGGAAAGTGCGGATGTCATCGTGGATGCGCTGATCGGTACGGGGCTTTCCCGAGAGGTCAGCGGCGTGAAGGCCGAGGTCATAGAGATGATGAATGCGTCGCGTGCGTCGGTGGTCTCTGTCGATGTACCGAGCGGCCTATCTTCGGATACGGGAGAGCCTATGGGGCTTGCCGTCATGGCAGATTACACGGTGGCGCTGGAGTCGTACAAGCGCTGTCATGTGCTTTCTCCGGGGCATGAGTACTGCGGCAAGGTGCTCTATAGCGCGATCGGCCTCCCTGCGGCTGTGGGCCTCTCTCTTCCCGTGAGCCTTATCGAAGAGAGAGAGGTAGGAAATCTGCTGCCTTTAAGGGATCGCATGTGTCATAAAGGAAAGAATGGATTCATCGGTATCATCGCTGGCTCGGCCGGCATGGAAGGGGCGGCGCTCCTCGCCGGACAGGGCGCGCTCCATGCCGGGGCCGGCAAGGTGGCTGTCGTGACTGTGCCAAAGGCGGCGGCTGCGATAGCGGGCAAGGTGCCCGAGCTCATGGTTTCGTCCGTGGGGGATTCGGATTTCTTCAAGTCTGCTATGGCAGAGGAAGTCCTCCAAAAGGCAGAGGCCTATGATGTGCTTGCCATCGGCCCGGGGCTTGGCCGTGACGCAGAGACGCAGCGCTTCGTGAAGGAGATCCTCACACGCTGGAGGAAGCCGATCATCGTCGATGCAGATGCGCTGTATGCGGTGAAGGAGATGGAGATCGATCTCGCCCGCTGTCCCGGCCAGCTGATCCTGACGCCGCATGTGGGGGAATTCGCCCATCTAACGGGAAGGACAGCGGCTGAGGCGGAAAGAGAGCGCATCGATGGTGCGATCGCTTTTGCGATGGAGCGGGGAGTGACGCTCGTCCTGAAGGGCATGCCGACCGTCATCGCCGCGAAAGATGGCTTCGCTTATGTGAATGTGACCGGAAATCCCGGCATGGCGACAGGCGGTATGGGCGATACCCTGACCGGGATCATTGCCGCTCTTGCCGGGCAGGAGATGGATCCGGAGCCGGCTGCGATCTGCGGCGTCTATCTTCACGGCCTTTCAGGCGATCTCCTTGCGAGAGAGACACCTGTCGGCTATACGGCGAGCGATGTGGCAAGGATGGTGCCGAGGGCGAGGAAAATGGTGACTGGGGACTAGTGGCTAGTGACTGGTAGCTAGGGATTAGGGAAACACTGAACTCGTTGCACCTATTTTATAAAAGGAGACTTATATGTTATCCATCAAACAGATCTGGAAATACCTTCTGGCCATCGTACTCACTCTTACGGTCGCTCTGGCGGCAGCGGGCTGCGGCGGTGGCGCGGCAGCTTCGTCCTCTGCGGCTTCGAAGGCAAAGAGCAGTGAGGCGAAGAGCGGGAAGGCTCTCACGGTACGTATGCTCGATATCGGACAGGGCGATGCCTGCCTGCTGGAGAAGGATGGGAAATTCGTCCTGATCGACAGCGGAGACATCGAGCACCGTGATACCATCGTGGCACTGCTCAAAAAGTATCACGTGAAGAGTCTCTCCAAGGTCGTGATCACGCATCCGCATGCCGATCATCTGGGCGGGATGCAGGCCATTTTCAAAAATTTCAAGGTCGAAGCCATCTATGATGACGGCATGCCGGCCGGCACGGCGTCTTACAAGAATTATCTGAAAGCCATCAAGGCGAACCAGATCCCCTATAAGGCGCTGAAAGCGGGCGATGCACTTACCTTCTTCGATGGCGTCAGCTACCAGGTGCTCGGGCCGGTCAAGGTCATCAAGGACCAGAAGGGAAATTCGGACTTCAATAACAATTCCATCGTCGGCAGGCTCTCTTACGGCAATTTCTCCATGATGTTTACCGGCGATGCGGAAAAAGAGGAGGAAGCATCCATCCTCGCTGACCGGGGGACGCTCAAGAGCGATGTGCTGAAGGTCGGCCATCACGGCAGCCGCACGTCGACATCTCCGGACTTTTTGCGGGCTGTCTCACCGAAGGAGGCTTTCATTTCCTGCGGACTGAACAATGACTATGGACATCCGCATAAGACGACCGTAGCGAAGCTTGAAAAAGCCAAGGTCCACATTTACCGTACCGACCGCGACGGCACGCTGACCCTGACCACCACGGGGGACGGCTACAAGATCACAAAGGAGCGCTAAGATGAAAAAGGAACTGACACTGGACCGCATCGAGGAGAAGATGGCGGTCTTCCTGACGGAAGAGGAAGAGGAGATCCGGCTGCCCGCCGCCTGGTTTGAGGATCTCCACGAAGGCATGGCGATCGATATGAGCCTTGCAGAAAATAAAGATAGGGAAGCCGCTTCGCTCCAAGAAGCGGAGGACCTGCTGGCTGAAATCAAAAGGATGAATGGGGAGTGAAAGTTCAGGGTTCAGGTTTGTGGTGCGGCGCACAAATCAAAAGCGTCGTAAGCTTGAAAGCAGGGATAAGTGGCTAGGGATTAGGGACTGGGGATTAGCAGTGACTGGTGACTGGGATTCTCCGGCTTCGTCATCCCGAGCGCAGCCGAGGGATCTCTACTGCACTGCGGGAATCAGCGTGTATACGCTTGGGAAAAATGATGTCTTGGTGCTGTCTCACATCAGGCAATGAGCGTTCTGCCATAGAGATTTCTCGCTTGCGCTCGAAATGACGACGTCGCGAAACGCTATCAAACCTCCGCGGCGCTTCATTATTTTTTGCG
>JAJWRZ010000159.1:0-4215 GCA_021633965.1 Dialister sp. | reverse complement strand
GGAAGGTGGCGAGCGGAGCGAGCCGGATAGGGTTCTAGCGGTATGAAAAAGAGCGGGGATCGTCTCAAGTCGACGATATACGAGAGCACCCTATCCACCGCTGCGCGGTCCCCCTTCCCCAATGGGGAAGGCTGCGATACGAGGATACCGCTTTTCTCGATACAACGCCTTTCCCAAGGGGGAAGGCAAAGAGGAGGCGGCTTCGCCGCCAAAAATGAAGCCAATCCCGCCTCGCTGCGCTCGGCAGCCCC
The DNA here is from genome assembly GCA_021633965.1 of Dialister sp. Classification (GTDB taxonomy): domain Bacteria; phylum Bacillota; class Negativicutes; order Veillonellales; family Dialisteraceae; genus Dialister. Next base: position 3,964 of record JAJWRZ010000159.1, on the reverse strand, counting down.
TTCCAAGGGAAGGGGCTCGCGTGGACACTCCCTCCTTCCTATGGAAGGAGGTGCCCCGAAGGGGCGGAGGTTGGAGGGGGAAAGCGGTATGAAAGAGAGCGAGGAAATGCATCTCAAGTACGTCGTTTACGAGAGCACCCTATCCACCGCTGGCGCGGTTCCCCTTCCCCAATGGGGAAGGCAAAGAGGTGCGACGCTTTGCGCCCCTAATCCCTAGCTACCAGTCACTAGTCACTAGTCACTTAGTTCCCGTTTCCATCGTTATTTCCGGAGGCATGCATGAAGTCATTCAATCTGACCCGGTATTCCGTGACGCACCCGATCGGCATTTTTATGATCGTGCTGTTTTTCGTGGTGCTTGGGCTGTACAGCTATTGGCGCATCGGTGTGGAGCTGTATCCGAATATCAATGTTCCCTATGTCATCGTGTCGGTGCGCTATGATGGCGCGGATGCGGAGTCGGTGGAGCAGCAGATCACGAAGCCTTTGGAGGATGCGCTGTCTTCGGTGTCGAATGTGAAGCACATCACGTCGAAGTCGCGCACGGGGCGTTCGGATGTGACGCTGGAGCTGAATTTTGATGCGGATGCGGATGCGGCGGCGATCGATGCTTCGGAGAAGGTGAACCGTATCCGCAGAAAGCTGCCGGATGATGCGGATGATCCTATTGTAGAAAAGCGCGATATGGATGCGGCGCCGATCATCGATCTGGCGGTACTGTCGAGCCATCCGCTGGATGAGATGTATTCCATGGCGGATAATACCTTCACGAATGATTTCACGAAGGCAGACGGTGTATCGGATGTGGAGCTGCACGGGGGGCGAAGCAAGGAGATCGCGGTGAAGGTGGATCGCGACAAGCTCGCCTACTACGGCATCACGATGAATGATATCATTTCCACTTTGAAGAAGGAGAATAAGCTGGCACCGGCGGGCTCGTCCTACACGGATACGCGCCAGACGCAGATCCGTCTCTCGGCGCAGTATGATACGGTGGAGGATATCCGTAAGATCCATCTCACCTGCGGAAATGGCGCGGTGATCCCGATCTCCGCAGTGGGTGAGGTCGTGCGTCAGGACCAGAGAGTGTCGCGCTTTGCGCGCATCAATGGACAGGATGCCATCGGGATCTCCATCTATAAGAACAGCAATGCCAATCTCGTCTCGACGGCAGATGGTGTGATGAAGGTCTTGGAGAATATGCGGGCGGAGTATCCGGACTATCAGTTCGTCGTAGTGAATGATTCGGCGGACTACGTGCGCACGGCGCTCCATAATACGCTTTCGACGCTCATCGAAGGGCTCATCACGACGGGGCTCGTGCTCTTCTTCTTCCTGCGTGGCTGGCGCTCGACGGCGTCTGTCATCATCGCGATCCCGACGTCGCTTATTTCCACGTTCTTCGTCATGTACATGGCAGGCTTTTCCTTCAATATGATGTCGCTCATGGGGATGACGCTCTGCGTGGGGATCCTCGTCGATGACTCGATCGTTGTTTTGGAGAATATCCACCGACATCTGGCCAAGGGGGAGGATGCAAAGGAGGCGGCGGTAACAGGGCGTATGGAGATCGGCATGGCCGCCATTGCGATCACGCTCTGCGATGTGGTGGTTTTCCTCCCGATCGCTTTCATGTCGAGCATGACGGGGCAGTTCTTCAAGCAGTTCGGCCTCACGATCGTCTTCGCGTCTCTCTTTTCCCTCTTCATTTCCTTCACGCTGACACCGATGCTGGCGTCGAAATTTTTCAAGAACGGCGTGCATGTCCCGGATACGAAGCTCTGGCGCACGGTAGAGAAGATCGAGCAGAGGATGGAGGATGCATACGGAGAGGCCATCGCCTGGAGCTTTAGGCATAAGAAGAAGCTCTTCGGCGGTGTCGCCATCGCCTTCTTCCTTTTCATGGCGATGGTGCCGCTCGGCTGGATCGGGATGGAGTACATGCCGCGCACGGATGAGAGCGGCTTCAATGTGAAGATCCAGCTCCCGACGGATGCGTCTGTCGAGCGCACGGATGCTGTCACGACGAAGCTCGAGAGCTACCTTGCCGAGGTGCCTGAGGTGAAGTCCTACATGGCGATGGTCGGCGGGGGCAGCGGGGTGAATTCCGGCCGTATCCGCGTCTCTCTTGTCGATCGGCAGGATCGCAGCCGTGATATCTGGTCTATCACAAACGAGATGCGCACATGGATCGATGACAATATCACAGACGGCGATGTCCGCATCAAGGAGGATCAGGCGTCTGTCTCCGGTACTGCCGGCGGCGGTCTGGGAAATGGCGGGGGCGCCTTCCGCCTGGAGCTGCGCGGCAATGACATGGCTGATCTCATCCGTGCCTCCGAGATGGCGCAGCAGATGCTGGAGAGCGGCGCCTACGGCGTGACGGATGTCAGCTGTACGTATCAGGAGGGGCTGCCGGAGATATCCCTCATCCCTGACCGTGAGAAATTAAAACACTACGGCGTCACAGTCGGCTCTCTCTATGACACGCTGTCGTCCGCGATCAGCGGCGCAGGCGCGGGCGTCCTGCCGAATGATCCGCAAAATAACGGCAATGACACGGATATCAATGTTTATTTCAAGGGCGGAGAGTCGTACAGGACAAGTGACCTCGCGGCGATCCCCATCAAAGGGCAGGCGGGCATCGTCCGCATGTCTGATGTGGCGGAGCTCAAAGATGAAACGGGGCCGATCACCATCCTGCGCACGGACAAGCAGCGCGCTGTCATCATCGGCGCGAATCCCGGCGAGCAGGATCTGAACGGGCTCATCCAGCGTTTCACGAAGGATCTCAATCAGACGGGGCTTCCGAAATCGGTGAATTTCCGCTTCTCCGGACAGGCTGACAGCATGCGTGAAAGCTTCATAGAGCTGTTGTCAGCGCTTCTCATGGGGATGCTCCTCGTGTACATGATCCTTTCCGTCCTCTATGAATCGGTAAAGACCTCTTTCATCCGCATGTTCTCGCTGCCTTTCGGTCTGATCGGCTCGCTCCTTTTCCTCTTCCTTATGAATGACACCATCAATATTTATTCCATGATCGGGATCATCGTCATGGATGGCGTGGTCGCGAAGAATGGCACGCTGCTCCTCGACTATACGCTGACGCTCATGCATCAGCACGGCATGGCGGCGAAAGAGGCTGTCATAGCGGCTGGCCGCGCGCGTCTGCGCCCGATCTTCATGACGACCTTCACCATGATCGTCGGCATGCTCCCGACAGCCCTCGCACTGACGGCCGGCTCGGAGACACGAAGCTCTATGGCTTGGGTCATCATCGGCGGCCTCATCACCTCGACCCTTTTCACGCTCCTCGTCATCCCGATGATCTTCCTTTTCTTCCAGAGAGAGAAGTGATCATCGCTCCTGCCCGGAGATCGGGGTCTGTATGCTCTTAGCCCATTCCTCATCGGGGAGTGGTCTTTGGCTTGTAAGAAACGGATGGGCATCTCCTGATCGTCATCCCTCGGCTGCGCTCGGGATGACGAAACGAGGAAAGCCCTCTTCCCATTTCTTTTCATTCCGCTGTGAGCCAACCTCCGCCCCTTCGGGGCACCTCCTTCCAGAGGAAGGAGGGAGTGTCCACGCGAGCCCCTTCCCTTGGAAGGGGCTGCCGAGCGTAGCGAGGCGGGGTTGGTTTCCTTTTTTGCGGCGAAGCCGCCTTCTCTTAGCCTTCCCTAGTGGGGAAGGGGGACCGCGTCAGCGGTGGATAGGGTGCTCTCGTTAATGGCGCACTTGAGACGATCTCCCCCCCTCTCTTTCATACCGCTAGTACCCTATCCGGCTCGCTCCGTTCGCCACCTTCCCCTCGAGGGGAAGGCTTTGTTTCGGAAATACCGCTATCCCCATCCAACCTCCGCCCCTTCGGGGCACCTCCTTCCGAGGGAAGGAGGGAGAATGCCGCATCCCTTGCACTTGTCAACAAAAATTGGACACGAAACTAAAAAAATTAGGCATAAAAATT
>JAJWRZ010000158.1:0-4272 GCA_021633965.1 Dialister sp. | reverse complement strand
TTCGAGGCACATCTATCCTGCGCCTTCGGCGCGCCCCTTCTCCAAGGGGCTACTCATATGGCGGCATGTAATACCGTGCTTTCGTTTCTCTGCCTACGCATTTACTCGCATACGAGTGAGGCAAAGCTCCCTCGAATTCGCTTCCGATGACGATACGGAGTAGCGCTTTGCAGAGTTGTCATACTAACCGCTGCAAGGGGCTACTCATATGGCATGCAATACCGAGAGCAACGCTCATTTCAAAACTAGCAACGCCTCTATTCTATGATGCGTCGCACCAAAGCCTTGAACCCATCAACCTGAAACCTTATGCATTTACTACTAACCACGCGATGAGTGAAAGATGAATCACCGTAAAAAGCGGGACGAGGAGACGGAATTTCTTATGTCGGGTCTTATGATGAAAAAGATGCATGCCAAGGAAGGCACCCAGAGATCCTCCAAGGGCAGTCCATGTGAGGAGTGTGACTTCTCGGATGCGCCAGGCGCCATGGATGGCTTTCCACTTGTCGATGCCGTAGAGAATGCATGTGATGGCATTGAGGATGAGGAAGAGGGCAAGGATGGTCATACTGAACATGATGACACCCTCAGAGGTATTTCTCTGCGAAAGCAGCCAGACGAGCGTGGGGTCCTGCGAGGGGGATCTTTTTGTATTCTGCCGCGCTGAACCACTGGTATTCACCCGCCGGAACGATGATGTCTCCCATTTCATAAGCGATCATGTGCCAGATGCGGTGGGTAAAGATCTGTGTGCAGCGCCAGAGGTCCTGCTCCGCTTTGCCTTGCAGCTCTTTTTCGAGGAGCTTTCTGCTTTCTCCGCTCGTGTCCGCGAGTGTCATGGGAAATTCCCACATGGAGGCGAGCATGCCTGTCCGCGCACGCTTGTGCAGGAGTACTTTGCCGTCCCTAATGCAGATGGCGCAGGCGGCGCATAATTCCTGCTGCGGTTTCTTCTTCGTGCGGTGCGGCAGCTCTTCGACTCTTCCCTGATGAAAGGCTTTGCAGAAGGCTGAGAGCGGGCAGGTATCGCATCTGGGATGCTTAGGAATACAGACATTCGCACCGAGATCCATCAGGGCTTCGTTGAAATCTCCTGCCCGATCCGGCAGTGTCTCGCAAACGAGCTGTGTGATCCTTTTCCTTCCTGCTGTTTTTAAAATATCATCCTCGATACCATAGAGTCTGGCGTAGACGCGAAGGACATTCCCGTCGATGGCAGCTTCTTTTTTTCCAAAAGCCATGGAGAGGATGGCACCGGCGGTGTAGTCACCGATCCCGGGAAGGGCTCTGATCTCTTCCTTTCCTTTCGGCATCGCGCTTCCGTAGTTTTCTTTCATGAGCAGAGCCGCTTTGTGCAGATTTCTGGCACGGCTGTAGTAGCCGAGGCCCTGCCACTGGTGAAGCACATCTGCCTCGTCCGCCTCTGCCAAGGCTTCGATGGTAGGAAATCTCTCCATCCAGCTTGTAAAATAGGGCTTTACGGCTTCTGTCCGCGTCTGCTGGAGCATGATCTCGGACACCCAGACATGATAGGGGTCTCTGGGCTTTGTCTCTCGCCAGGGAAGCTCTCGTTTGTTTTGATCAAACCAGGCCAACAGGATACCCGGCCATTCGGTATATGTCAATGTTTTCTCCTTCCTGATCCATTCCTCGCGTCGCATTGTATAAAAACAGCGCAGAAATCATCATTTCTGCGCACTGTTTATTTCATTTCTTCAAATTCGTAATCATAAACGGTATCCCCGTCCTCCGCAAAGTAGACCGTCCCGCGGATCCTCTTGCCGGAGAGGATCATCGGCAGCCAGATGCGGTCGGCCATCCACATGTCTTCGTAGGGAAAATCTTTCGGATGAAACCATCTCGGCTCCATTTCATCCGAAAGGTGCGGCGTCCCGCTCCAGTCCTGCGCGAGGTAGATGATCCCTGCGTGCGACCAAGTGGTATCGGATGGCTGGTGGAAATAGAGATCCCCCACCATCGTAAGTCGTTCCGGTCTTACCGTGAGGCCGCACTCTTCGAAGAGCTCGCGGGCGGCGCACTCTCGCATGGTCTCGCCGGCTTCTATCTTGCCGCCGAAGCCATTCCATTTGCCGTAACCCATGCCGCGGCGTTTCCGCCCCAGAAGGATGCGGCCGTCAGAGGCGACGGGAAAAACCAATGATGTGTCTCGCATAAGATGACCTCGTAAAAAATAGGGCTCAGGGATTGGCTTGAATGAGAAATTAGAAATGAGAAATGGTGGTGCGGCTTCGCCGCGATTATATATGGGGCGATGCCCGAAGGTTCCTTGGGAAACAGGTTTCCCGTTTGAGCGTTTCTGCCATGATTCTTTTGACCGCGAATGACAAAGATTTCTCGCTTCGCTCGAAATGACAATACGAGAAAGTCTGAGACCTCCTGGACTCTTAGTCTCTCGAGGCTCCTAATCCCTAATCCCTAATCCCTAATCCCTAGTCACTAGCCACTAGCCCACCAGCTATTTCTTCACCGGATCATAGGTCTCGAAGTACAGCTCGCGGAAGAGACGCTTGCCTGTCTCGGTCTTGTATAAGCGGTGATAGAGGGCTTTATTCTGCTCATCGGAGGCACCGTCTTCGAATTGGTTCACCAGCATGTCAGCCTCGGCTAAGATCTGAGCATCGGGACCATCAATGGAACCATAGGAGTGGTGATGGGCAATGAGCCAGAGGATGCGGTCGATTTCTGCCTGCGTGAAGTGCAGACGCTTCAGCATCGGAAGTGCCTCTTTCGGGCCGAGCTCTTGCTGGATCATGCCGTCATTTCGTCCATACTTGATCTCTCCCTGATGGATGCCAATGTCATGGACATATGCCGCAGCTTCAAGAATGAACTGGGTCTCTGCATCCAATCCTTCTTCCAGACCGATCTGCTTGGCAAAGGCATGGACTTTCAGAAAATGGTGAATCCGTTTCGCATCGCCACGATCATAATGGATCATGGCTTCGCAGAGTGTCATGAGTTTATCCATAGTGTATGGTTCCTTTCTAATACTATTTGATAGGTTCAGGGTTTGCCGTGAGGCGGCTCGTCCACTGATTGTGGATGAAAGCTCTGCTCTCTAGGGAAACACTGATTCAATCGTTGTCCGACTTGGCTCTGCGATTAGATCAGCGTTTCCCTAGTAAGGGTGAGAAGTGTTGGTTCTGTATATTTCCGCTTTCACACATACGTCGTTTATCGGACGGCAAGAAAGATTTCTCGCTTCGCTCGAAATGACAATACGAGGATCTGAGGTCTCCTAGTTTTCTAGTCTTCTAGTCACTAGTCGCTTATTCCTACAAAAAAACTGCGATTCGAAAAGTAGCTCCTCCGATCCGCAGTTTTCTATTTCAGTTATTTTGCGAGTTTAGCTGTGACATCTTTGGTAATATCTACACCGCCGTCAACGACTGCACCCTGTTCCAAAACAATGTCGAGGCCTTTTTCCTGACGAACCTGCTGGATGGCTTTTCTGACATCATTGAAGATCGGCTGCATGGTGGAGCTTTCTTTCTGGTTTATTTCTTTCTGGATCTCGGTCATGATCTGCTGTTTTTCCTGATCAGACTTGCCCTGACTGCGCTTTTCGAAATTTTCCTGTGCTTTCTGGACAGCCTGTGTCATGTCGAGGTGTGCTTTCTGCATCTTCGGATGGGACTGCAGAGCTGCATTGGTGTCTACATAGCCGATGCCGGCAGCGGAAGTGGAAAAGAAAGCGCCAAATGCGATCATACCAGCAGCGACAGCTGCTACTGTTTTGTTCATTTTCATAATTTGTCCTCCTAACAACACTCCCCAATAGAGAGCTTCGAGTATGTCTTAATTTTAAGCTAATGGTAGCCCTGTGTCAATGGGGGAAATGCAGTGAATGTGTGGCAGGGGATCCGGCGTATCCAGCAAGCGGTGACTGATGATCAGCCGCCAGGGATCAGGAGCATTCCGTGACTTGTGACGGAAGGAAACGTCGTATGTGAAAGGTCGCTTGGCGGAAAGTCAGGACTTCTGCCAAGGATCCCCCGATAAACCCTTGCACCGGTGAGACCTCTTTTCTGACATCCATACTCCCTCCATGCAGCCCCAGCCCAATAAAAAGGGGCTGTGAAATAACGATCATCTCATTTTCGCGTTCAATCTGCCGAGGGGACTTGCAGCTCTCATAAGAGTGACCGGGAAATCTTATCCCAGCTGTCTTTCATGCCATAGTCACCCTATCCGCCCCTGCGGGGCACCTTCCCCTAGAGGGGAAGGCTGCGATACGAGAATACCATC
>JAJWRZ010000157.1:0-4346 GCA_021633965.1 Dialister sp. | reverse complement strand
GGGGGAAGCAAGACGTTACGTAGCTAACGATTTCCTTAACTTAATAGCATTACCCGCAAGGGGGAAGGCGATACGGGAAAACCATCACCAGGACCCTTAGTTCCATGAAACCTTTTCCTTGAGCCATCCATGGGCGCATCTGGAGCCCTGTCTTTACAGAAAGCGTGAACTCTATGAATATCAGACATCTTACCATCGGCAGCGGACGGCCGAAGATCTGCGTTCCGCTGGTCTCTTCCACACTGGAGGATCTGGAAAAGGAATGCGCATCACTATCATCCTGTCCTTTGGATATGCTCGAGTGGCGTGTGGACTACCTCCTGAATCAAGAGGATTTCCATGCGACAAAAGATCTGGAAACTGCCTATGCGGTCATCCGCAGGCATTTCAAGGATGTGCCTCTTTTGACGACGGTGCGCACGAAGAGCCAGGGCGGGGCGCACAAGACCCCGGGCGGTGAGTACGTGTCGCTGCTCTCTCTTATCATCCGTTCGCACTGGGCGGATGTGCTCGATGTGGAGTATGGGCATGAAGTACTCGATACGAAGGTTTTGATTAAGCAGGCGCATGAGCAGGGGATCCCCGTCTTGATGAGCTATCACAAGTTCCAGCGGGCGATGAGCGAGACGGAGCTGATCGATACGTATGAAAATATGGCGTCCTTCAAGGCGGATATTTTGAAGATCGCGGTCATGCCCCGGACGCCCCGTGATACCGCGTCGCTCCTCTCAGCGGCGGCCCGCATCCGGGAGGATCTTCCGGAGACGCCGGTTATCGCGATCGGTATGGGGCAGGCGGGTCAGCTCACCCGCATCGCGGGCAGCGATCTGGGCGCTCCCATCACGTTTGCGGCCGGTCAAAAAGCCAGCGCACCCGGCCAGCTGACCGCAGCTGAGGCGTGCGCCGTGCTGGATGTACTGTATCAATAGTGACTGGTGACTAGCAACTAGGGATTAGGGATTAGACTAGGAAACTAGGAGACATTAGATATCAGACATCTGACTTCTATCCTCCAGCCTTCGGGCATCGCCCTTTATAAAAATCGACGCGGAGCGGCGCTCGGGTGCTTTCATAAATCGCCTGCTTGAGATGTTCCTTCCCGCTCTCTTTCATACCGCCAGTGCCCTATCCGCCCCTGCGGGGCACCTTCCCCTAGAGGGGAAGGCTGCGATGCGAGATTACCATCCTCTAAAAAGGCGGCGAAGCCGTCTCCATACAACAAAGCTCCCTCCACTTCGGTCGGGATGACAGGTGGAAGACGGGTAATCTCACATAGTCTTTCACACCGCCTCGTGGATCCATCCTGCGCCTTTGGCGCGCCCCTTCTCTAAGGGGCTACTCGTATCGTAATATAACACCGCTAGTTCCAAAACACGCAACATATCTCCCAGATAAGAGCCCATCCGCTCCCCCCGTATCGTCATCCTGAGCGGACGAAAACGCCCCATGTGTGCCCCCAGCCAGAACAAGCGGGGGCTGAGTCGAAGGATCTCATACCACGCATGTGAGACGATTCACTCCCCACGTATCACAGGAGTGACTGGTGACTGGGAGACTTTATAAGCCTTCCCCTAGAGGGGAAGGCTAACGATACGAAAGCAACGCTTATTTCAAAAATCGCGGCGTTTAGATCCTTCGACGCAGTTTTCCTATTTCAGATAAGCCGTTTTTCTCCGTTCAGGATGACGAAATGCGCCGCATCACCCCGCCCTCCCTTCTGCACCCATATCACCCGCTGCACTTCATTTTCTGGCGCCCGCTTCGTGGCCGCTGTTTCATTTCAAAGGACATTTTTTATGACACAAGGCGAAAAACTTTTCATCGATGGACAATTAGAGGAAGCCTATAACGTACTGCTAAACGAAGCGTCGGAGGGAAGCGGCCGCGCCATGTACCTTTTGGGCGAATATGCCAAGCATGGCTACATCGCTCCGGCGGACAAAAAGCTGGCGAAGCGCTATGCAGAGGAGGGAAAGAAGGCGGGCGATCTGCTGGCGGCCCTGAATGTAGGCTATGCCAGCCGGCCGGGGACTCTTACGCAGAAGAGGATCTTCCGTCAGTACATGCCGCAGGTGGAAGCATTGGCAAAGACGGGCGATGTGCTGGCGATGTATGAGATGGCGGATGCGTACCGCGTCGGACTTGTCAGGAAGGCGAATGAAAAGAAGCGCTGGGCATGGAATAAAAAGTGCATGAAAGCGGGGCTTTGGCAGAGCCGCATCCGCTGGGCGGCTCACCTCATTTTTGATCAGACGCTGGCCGCAGATATGGGCGCAGACGGAGAAGCCCTTCTGAAAGAGATCGCGGAGGAGCCGAAGGCATCCGCCGGCGAGGCGGCGCGCCTCCTTGCGGAGCACTATCTGTTTCAGCAGGATTTCAAGAGGTCTTTCTACTACAGCGAGCTTGCCGTGCGATGGAAAAATGTCTGGGGCTGGTTCTATCTGGGGCTTCATTATGCGTATGGCTACGGCGTGAAGGTGGATCTCATCAAGGCGGAGAATGCGCTGGCGAAGGCCTATGACTGGAAGAGCGAGTGCGCGGGGGATGCGGCGGCCCTCTTGGGAGAGGTGCTCTTGGAAACGACGCCGAAGCGGGGGATCGCATGGCTCCGTGCCAGCGTGAAGCTGGGCAATGTGCAGGGCATGTTCTCTCTGGGCTGCTGCCTGCAGGACGGGCGCGGCTGCAAGCAAAACATCGAAATGGCAGAGGAGCTCTTGGAGAAGGTCTTTGCCTTTCACGGCTACAAAGAAGAGGAAGCGGCGCAGCGGCTCGCACTGATCGCGATGGATGCAGAGCGCTATGGCGCTGCGCTGAAGTACACGGTGGTTGCAGCCAAGAGCGGGCGGCCGGAAATACTGGTTCAGCTCGCACAGCTCTACCACGTAGAAGGAGATTTCAAAGAAGCTCTTTTCTGGTACAAGAAGGCCTTTGACATGTTGCCAAGCGGCAGCCTTGCGGACCAGATCGCGCTCTGCTGCTCGCTCATGGATGAAATGAAGGAGTCCGCCGTTTGGGTCAAAAAGGCGGCGGAGCTGGGCTCGCCGCTTGGCATGCTGCACTATGCACAGTATCTTCTGGATACGCTTCCTGATACGGCGGATGCGAGTGAGCCGTTCCACTGGTTCAAGAGCTGCTACGATGCGAAGGCAGATCCCCAGATGCCGGAGGACATGCAGAGGAGCATTCGCGGCGAGGCGGCGAATATGGCCGGGATGTGCTCGTTCTGGCTGGGAGATCAGGAAGAGGCCAACGCATGGTACAAGAAGGCGTATGACCTGGGGGATGTGTACTGCCTCATCAATTTGGGAAATGGTGCGCTCCAGCAGAGGCCCCCGCAGCCGGAGGAAGCCATTCGCTACCTGAAGGAAGCCTGGGAAAGAGGAGAGGAGATATTCGAAGATCAGGTCAAAGGCGACATCGCGAGTCAGATTAGCGCCGGATACCGCATGAAGAAAGACTGGATGAATACTTTCCACTGGGCCAATCAGGCGGCGGCTCTTGATAACGAGACCGGCATGATCGATCTCGGCATGATGCATCTCTACGGGAATGGCACGCCCGTCAACCATGACGAAGGTCTTCGCTGGCTGGTCAAGGCGTATGAGAAAAAAGGGCCGCAGGCGAAAGACGTCGCGAACTATCTCGGGATCTTCTTTCAGGAGATCGGAGACATGGCAAAGGCAGAAGAGTGGTATAAAAGGTCAGCCGCTCTCGGCAGTGACTGGGGCATGATGAATCTCGGCCTTTTCTATCAGCATGGCCTCTATGGAGAGCCGGATCTGAAGCGCGCCAAGGAATGGTTTGAAAAAGCCATCGCCGTCCACGGCGATGCGGAAGCTGACGTGCGCGCCGAGCTCGAGAAGGGCTCTGCCTGCCCTGAGATCCATGATGATCCGCACAAGGAGGCGGCGCGAGAGGAAATAGACCTCAAGTCGCTCTACATGCCGTGGCTCGCCGATATGAAGTGGAAAAAGTAAGGGATGGGCGAGATGGGCATGGCATCGCCCATTACAAAAACGGAGAAGCGGTCGCTGCAGCCCCGAACCAAAAAAGGCGATGTGAAGAAATGAGGATTCATTTCTTCACATCGCCTTTTTACTTTGCTTTCATTTGGTTCAGGGTTCAGGGTTGAGGTGGCGGCTTCGCCGCAATTATATATGGGGCGATGCCCGATCAAGAATCATTCTCGCCCCTTCCTCTGGAAGGGGCAGACGAGCGAAGCGAGGCGGGGTTGGCATCCCCGCGTGTGAAAATACCGCTTCACGCAGCCAACCTCCGCCCCTTCGGGGCACCTCCTTCCAAAGGAAGGAGGGAGAAAAGCGGAGTGCGTTGACTGGTAACTAGGG
>JAJWRZ010000156.1:0-4426 GCA_021633965.1 Dialister sp. | reverse complement strand
TCATCATCCAGACACGGCGTGATGAGAAATGGTGCAGCAGGGGAGAGGGAGAGTGTCTGCATCGTTTCTTCGATGGTGGATAGGACAGATAGAGGAAGGGCGTCCTGTGGCGATGGGATGATGCAGGTCAGATAGAGCGCGGCGGGGAGGGTGAGGGGATTCTCCATTTCCAGGCTGGGGGCATGGGGCGAGATCAGCAGCAGGTGGTAGGCGTGGGGCTTGCTGAGGGCGGAGAGTGTATCCACGGCCGGGCTGAGGGCGAGCTCAAGGTCTTTGTCGAAAAGATGGGCGGCATATTCTGTAATGAGAAGGGAGCTCTTTTGACAGGCATCCCGGAACGATGTTCTGGCAGGGAATAGGGGGCTGCGCTGCATGAGACGCGCGGGTTTGGGGATCAGCATGACCTGCTCCATGGGATAACATCGGCTTTCTGTCAGATGGCGGATTCTCCGCTTCAGGCTTTCGATGCTCTCCTGCATGGTGCGGATCGCTTCTTCCTGCTCCATGACTTTATCGGACAGGAGCTCGATGAGTTTACGGCGTGAAGGATGCTGATTGAACGCACCCATCTCCGCGCCTGAAATGTGAAGATTTCTGAGAGATAAGAGTTCTGCAAAGGGGAGGATCTGCGCTGCTTCATAGTATCGATAGCCTTTCTCGCTGCGAAGGGCAGGGGAGAAGATCCCTTGATTGTCATAGTAGATGAGGGTCTGTTTATCGATGTGAAAGAGGCTGGCAAATTCCTGTGGTGTGTAGTGACTTTTCCCTTGCTTCATAAAATATGAGTCCTTTCTATGAAAAGTCTATACCTGCTATAGACTTTATTAAAAGACTGATTAAAGATAGCTCTATCTTAGCATAGAGAGGAGAGGGGTTCAAGGCGAGGGAGGGAAAGTAACGTAAGAGGAGTGTTTCCCAAGGAAGATTTCTCGTTTTCGCTCGAAATGACGATACAGGGGAGAAGGGCATTCTCGTTAAAAAGATTTTTTGCTTTTATGAAAAACCACTTGACTTTATAGAAACTATACAGATTACACTCATTTTGTTCAAGGAATGGTGGTGATAAGATGCAGCAGCTGAAGAAGATCGATCTCGATGAGATCTGGCAGAAAGAGCAAGGCTGGAATGCGAAGAAGAAATCCGGACGTAAATTTGATGATGAGGTAGAGCTGCGCTTCTGGGAGGGGCTTGCGCCACACTACGCGGAGCGGTTCAACCTCTATCGGGATGTGTACGAGCTTGGAGACTGGATCCATGAGAGATTCGGGGAAAACCAGCGCATCCTGGACGTGGGCTGCGGGTGCGGGAATTTCACCCTGCCGATGGCGAAATACAGCAAGGATATCCTCGCCGTTGATTTCTCACCAGCCATGCTCCGCGAGCTTTCGATTTCCTTAGAGAGAGAAGGCCTCACGAATGTGAAAACGGTCCACTCGAAATGGGAAGATTTCGAGGAGCCTTACGATGCGGACTATGTTCTCTCTGTCAATTCCCTCTACCGCGTCTGCTATATGAGGGAGGCGCTCGAAAAGATCGCCCGCTACGGGAAGAAAGGCTTCGTCCTTGTCCGCACGCTTCTGAAGCCGTACCTGTATGGTCTCTATGATGAGCTGCAACTGAATTATCGCCGGAATAATGACTACATGCTGATGCCGATGATGTTCTGGAATATGGGCATCCACGTGGAAGTGTCTTTCACCCACTATGACAAGGTGCTCCGCTATGCCGACTGGCAGGCGGCGGAGAAAGAAATGGTGGCGGATCTGGGCGAAATGTCGTACTTGAACTATAATACCGAGCTTGAGCCGCTTTTCAAAGAGCGCGCTGAGCAGGATGGGAATGGTTATGTCTGGCATTCGAAACGAATCGTGGAAGTGATCTCGTACTTTCGGGAATCGTGAGATATAGGTTATATAGGTTCAATGGATTCTATAGGTTCTATGGGTTCAATGGGTTCTATGGGTTCAACGGGGAAGGTGCGGCGCATAAAAATATGAAAGCGCCGCAGAGTATATAGGTGGCAATGCCCGAAGATGGCATTTAAGTCACCAGTCACTCCTAATCCCTAATCCCTAATCCCTAGTCACCAGCCACCAGTCACAAAAATGCTTCCTCTTCCCCGCGCGTGGAAACTTGGACACACGGCGCTTCGGGAATGGAATAGATTTCTTTTTTCGCCTGTACCGTATGGCGCGGGCACGGTTTTTTTATCGAGGAGAGAATGTTATGAGAAAAGGGAAAATGTTGTCGTGCCTCATCCTTGGAACGCTGGCTGCTGCCGGAATTTTAGGGGGGGGGTACTGTCTCTGCAGAAGAGCCTGCGGTGACGCAGCTCGCTGAAGTCGTTGTCATTGGTGACAGAAATAAGGAACGTGAAGTCCTGCCGGGCGATTTCATCTATACCAAATCGCAGACAGGCTTTTTGAGTGGGAAAAATACCATGGACGTCCCATTTACCCAGATGAACTTTACCGAAAAGGCTATGGAAACGTTCACTGGTCCAGATAAACCGATGGATGCACTGCTTGCCAATTCGCCATCTGTTCGTCAGTCGGGATCGATTCTCCATGGCGACTTCTTCTTCCGCGGTCTTCGTACGAATGGCACGAATTTCTATGTGAACAATGTTCCGGGCGTATTCACCCAGTTCAATACCCCTCTGTATCCGATCGAATCGCTGGAAGTTCTTTCTGGACCGAATGTAGGGATCTATGGTACAGGTGTACAGTATGAAACCACGAATCCGGGCGGTATCATCAGTGTAAAGACGAAAGTGGCTCCTGATGAAAGAGTGCTCGACTACACGCAGACGATCTCCGGCCGCGGTCTCTTTGGTGAATACCTCGACTATGGCGAACGCTTCGGGGACAAGAAGGAATGGGGCGTTCGTATCACGACAGAAAACCTCAATGGCAGAACTTCTGTCAAAGGGACGAAAATCAATGGACAGGGGATTTTTGCCAATATCGACCATACTACGGAACACGTGAAGGATAATCTCTTCATCGGCTATAGAAATCTGGACATTCAGGGCGGGCTGCGCTGGTTTACCCTCGCTGGCAGTATGACGAAACTGCCGGCCGTGCCGAAAGGATCGAATGATTATGGCTTCGATGGTATGGTGAAATCGACCCATGGCTGGCTGATGACGTACAACCATGATCAGAAATTCAATGAACACTGGGATGGTTTCTTCAATTTCGGTATGCAGAGAAACAATCTCGATCGTAACGTTATGGCGAACGGCGGCAGTGGCTATGTGTTAAAAGAAGATGGCACATTCGATGTAACAGCTAAGCCGGGGGCGACGCCGCAGGAATACTACTACTGGCAGGTGGGAACGACAGCGCATTATAATATAGGGGATGTGAAGCATGACATCACCCTTTCGTATAATCAGGCATGGAGAAATCGAAAAAGTGCGTATAACAATGGCTCGCTGGTAAACATTGGTACTGGTGATCTGTACACAGGCATCCATCAGACATTGGCTGCACCGACAAAGTTCGATACCCGCTGGAATAATAAGACACGCGTCAAGAGTTATTCTTTGGTTGACTACATGACTTATGAGAAGTGGAATGTTGTGCTTGGTGTCCATAAACATGAAGCAGTGTCGAATGCATATAAATATAAAAATGCAAACAGCAGCGAAGTAACAGGCATCGATAGAATGGAAAGCGATGACACCAGCCCGACTTACGGATTGATCTACCATCCGAATGAAAATATGTCTATCTATGCGAGCCATTCCGAAAACTTTGACTGTGGCGTAGGCGTTAGTACCCAGTATGCGAACTTCGGAGACGTTCTTCCGCCGCTCAAGACAAAGCAGAATGAAATCGGCGTCAAATACATGAAGAACGATCTGCTTTGGACACTGGCATACTATGATCTGAAACAAGATAACCAGATGGCCGTCAATAAGCCGGGAATCGATAAAAGTTTCTTGTCTAAAGACGGGGAGGCACGTCATAAAGGCGTAGAACTCTCTGTGAATGGCAAGCTGTCTGACAAATGGAACGTCTTTGGCGGGTTATCACACCTCGATGCCAAACAGGAAAAAACAACAGATGGTAAGCTGGACGGTGTTCGTGTCAACGGCACCAGCCAGTGGACGGCTGTCTTCGGCGCGGAATACAATCCGAATGAATCCTGGAGCATCCTTGGCCGCGGCATCTATACCGGCAGAACTCCAGTCATGAATGAAAAAGTCTGGGCTGGCGGCTATACCATTTTCGATCTGGGCGCAACCTATAAGACCCACTTCGGCAAGACACCGGCAGAACTCTCCCTGATGTGCAACAACGTCTTTGACAAGGACTATTGGATGGTATCTCGCGGCAATCAGGTTTATCTCTCTCTCCCGCGTACTTTCACCTTCACGGCGAAACTCCACTTCTAATATATATGTATAATAATAGGC
>JAJWRZ010000155.1:0-4466 GCA_021633965.1 Dialister sp. | reverse complement strand
CCAGTCACTTTTATCATACAAGGAGTCAGTCTATGAAACGTTTAGCTATGTATATCGGTGTAATGCTTATAGGTGCTTCGATCGCGCTGTCGGGGTGCGGAGCAGAGAAGGCAGCGGCGCCAAAGGCGCCTTTGGTGAAGTCGATGGTCATCGGTGAGACGGAGTCGGGCGTGAAGAATACGTTCTCCGGCACGGTGCATGGTTTTTTTGAATCGCCTCTGGCATTTCAGGTGGGAGGCCGGATCATGCAGCGCTATGTCACATCCGGTGAGCGGGTCAGCGCAGGGCAGGCGCTCTTCAAGGTAGACTCGAAGGATGCGGAGGAGCAGGCAGCGGCGGCGCGTTCGCAGCTGAATGCGGCGGAAGCATCGTATCGCCTCGCACAGTCGACGCTGGCGCGGTATGAGAAGCTGCACTCGGTGTCGGCGATCTCTGATCTTGCCATTGATCAGACGAGAAATCAGGCGGAGCTTGCAGCGGCGCAGCTCGAGTCCGCACAGGCGGCGCTCTCGCGCGCGGAGAATAATCTTGGCTTTACGGTGCTTTCGGCAGATCGCGATGGGATCGTCGGGTCGACGCTCTATGAGGTGGGGCAGGTCGTCGCGGCGGGGACACCGGTGGTGTCGATCATTGATGATTCGCAGCTGGATGTCTACATTTCTTTGACAGAGAAGCAGTATCGGGAGTATTCGGTAGGGATGCCATGTACGGTGACATTCTGGGCGCTGCCGAATGTCACCGTAGAGGGGCGCGTCCGCGAAGTAGCGGCTGCACCGAATGCGCAGACGGGGACATATGATGCGAAGGTGACTTTGGTCGATCCGCCGGAGAATATCGCCGTCGGCATGACGGCAGAGGTGAAATTTGGTGACAGAGAGGGCGGTAAGGGCATCATGATCCCGCTTTCTGCGATGGCGACGCAGGATCAAAAGCCGTCTGTCTGGGTGATCCGGGATAACAAGGTGACGCTGATGCCGGTCAAGGTGGGGCGCTACGGCGAGGATACGGTGGAGATCATCGAAGGACTTGCCAAGGGTGACCGCATCGTGACGGCGGGCGTCTCGAAACTGGCTGAAGGAGAAGAGGTACGCGTATGAAAGGGCTGAATCTGGCAGAGTGGGCCATCAAGCACAAGCCGGTGGTCTATTTCTTCATTTTCTTCATCCTCCTGGGAGGCTTGTGGTCGTATTTCCATCTGGGGCGCAGTGAGGATCCGGACTTCACCATCCGTCAGGCGGTGGTGTCGGCGGCCTGGCCGGGCGCGACAGCGGAGCAGATTACCGAGCAGGTGACGGATCCGCTCGAGAAAAAGCTCCAGGATACGAAGGGGCTGGACTATCTGAAGTCCTTCACGCATGATGGCAAGACGGTCATCTATGTGAATCTGAAGGACTCGGTCAAGAAGGAGGATATCCAAACGCGCTGGCATGAGGTGCGAAATCTCGTGAATGATGAGAAGGCAGCTCTTCCCGCCGGTGTGTACGGTCCGTATGTGAATGACCGCTTCGATGATGTCTATGGCTCGATCTATGCAGTGACGGGGGATGGCTTTTCCTATGAGGAGAAGCGTAAGTCGGCGGAAATGCTGCGCCGTCGTCTCGCCGCTGTAGAGGATGTGCAGAAGGTCGAGCTCCTGGGGGTGCAGGAGCAGAATATGTACATCGAGATGGATCAGAATAAGCTCGCTTCCTTCGGGATGAATCCATCCGATGTATTCCGCATCCTTCAGCAGCAGTCGGCGATGATGCCGGCAGGGACGATCCATACATCGTCTCGCAATGTGGCGATCCGCGTGGACGGTCTCTTAGGCAGTGTGGAAGCCTTGGAGAATATCCCGATCCATGTGGGCGAGCGGAGCTTCCATCTGGGCGATGTGGCAAAGGTCACGCAGACCTACACGACGCCGGAGTCTTCCCTTTTCTATTTCAATGGCAAACCGGCGATCGGTATCGCGGTCTCGATGCGGGTGGGCGGGAATAACCTGACGCTCGGGGACAATCTCAATCGGGAGATCGAGCGGTCGAAGGCAGACCTTCCGGCGGGCATGGACATCGGGCTCGTGGCGGATCAGCCGAAGGTGGTGAATGAGTCCATCCATGATTTCACGGAGTCGCTCTTGGAGGCCATCGTGATCGTCATGGCGGCGTCCTTCCTCTCGCTCGGACTTTGGAGCGGCATCGTGCTGGCGCTCTGTATCCCAGTGGTTGTGTGTGCGACCTTCCTCTTCATGAAATGGCAGGGGATCGACCTGCATATCGTGTCTCTGGGAGCGCTCATCGTCTCCCTCGGCCTTCTTGTCGATGATGCGATCATTGTCATCGAGATGATGCAGGTGAAGCTCGAAGAAGGCATGGACCGCCTGTCAGCGGCGGAAGCGGCCTATAAGAGCTGCGCGAAGCCGATGCTCGCCGGGACGCTTATCACGGCGGCGGGCTTCATCCCCGTCGGGATGGCAGAAGGCCAGACATCGGAGTACTGCGCGGCGCTCTTCTGGGTCATCGCAGCAGCCCTTCTTCTCTCCTGGGTGGCATCCATCTTTGTCAGCCCGGTCTTGGGATACAAATTCATTCAAGTAAAAACAAAGGAAGAGAAGGAGAAGGAAGCACGCGAAAAGGGGAAAAGTTGGAAATCGTCCATCGGAGATAAGGCGTACCAGATTTTCTACAAGCTCATTGCGCTCTGTATCCATTTCAAGAAGACGGTCATCGTGGGGACTGCCGGCCTTTTCTGTCTGACGCTTGCGATGATCCCGCTGGTGAATCAGGAATTCTTCCCCGACTCGGTGCGTCCGGAGATCATTCTGGATGTGAATCTCCCCTCTGGGGCTTCCATACAGGAAACAAAGCGTGTCATGAACGGCATCGCCGATACACTCTATGGGGATGAGCGTGTATCCTCCTTCTCGACATACATCGGTGATACCGCGCCGCGTTTCATCCTGCTCTTTGATCCCAAAGCACCGGAAGACGGGCATGGGCAGATGATCATCGTCGCGACAGACCAGAAGAGCCGTGATGCGCTTCGTAAGGAGATCATGGATACGGTGACGGAGAAATATCCGGATGCACAGGCACATACCCGTCTCATCACGACCGGCCCGCCGTCCGAGTATCCGGTGATGTTCCGCCTGTCGGGCGAATCCATCGATGAGACGGTGAAGCTGGCTTCCGAAGCACTCTCCATCATGAAGCAGAATCCGAATGTCACGAATGCGAGCCTTGACTGGCCGCAGGAGACACCGACACTGAAGCTCAAGATCAATCAGGACAAGGTGCGCGAGCTCGGTATCGATAACTATGCGGTATCGCAGGATCTCTACGTGAAGCTCTCCGGCTACAAGGTGGCTGAGTCGTATCAGGGCGATCAGCTCATCCCGATCTCCTTCAAGCTGGAAGGGGATAATGCAGCGCGTCTGGCCAGCCTCGCCTCGCTGCCTGTCCATGTGGGAAACGGCCGCTACGTGCCGCTGGGTGAATTTGCAGATCTGTCGTATGAAAATGAGACAAGCACCATCTGGCGCAGGGATCTGAAGCCGACCATCACGCTCCGGGCCGATGTGACAGGCGGAGCCAAGGCAGACTCCGTCTCCATGGCGCTCTATGATACGGATCTCAAAGCCTTCCGGGATAGCCTGCCGGAAGGGGTGACTTTCGAGAAAGACGGGTCACTCGAGTGGAGCGAGAAGTCCATGACCTACATCGTAGGCGCCATGCCTATGATGATCTTCTTCGTCCTCATGGTATTGATGTTCGAGCTGGGAAATATTCCCAAGCTCATCATGGCTGTCGTGACCGGACCGCTCGGACTCATCGGCGCGATCCTGACACTGCTGGTAACGCGGCAGGCGATCGGCTTCGTCGCCATCATCGGCTTTGTGGCGCTCTCCGGCATGGTCATCCGAAACAGCATCATCCTTCTGGATCAGATCCGCCAGCATCTGGAAAGCGGCAAGACACCGTATGACGCCGTTGTCGAGTCGGCGGCGCTTCGTTTCCGCCCCATCATGCTCTCTTCGGTGACGGATGTCCTGGGCTTCGTGCCCCTGATTCCGAATCCCTTCTGGCGTCCGCTCGCCGTCTCCTTCATCGGCGGTCTTCTCCTTGCGACCGCGATCGGACTCCTCGTCGTACCTGCCATGTACTGCTGGTGGTACAAGGTGAAAGAGCCCTGCGAGCAATAGGCATTCGGTCAAAATGAAAGGAGTTGTGAAGAAATGAATCCGCATTTCTTCACAACTCCTTTTTACTTTGCTTTCATTTGGTTCAGGGTTCAAGGTTCATGGTTCAGGGCTCTCGTGGCGGCTTCGCCGCCTTTTTTTAGAAGATGGTATTCTCGTATCGCAGCCTTCCCCTCTAGGTAATGCTATTAAGTTAAGCGGCAGAACGTTCTTGGCTCCCCATCGGGGGAGCTGCCCGAAGGGGTTGTGCAAGCGAACTGGATTTTTAGGAGTGAAGCGACGCGAAAAT
>JAJWRZ010000006.1:0-28867 GCA_021633965.1 Dialister sp. | reverse complement strand
CAGTTTCGTACAAAATCAAAGGAGCACCGCCCCGAGGGGCTAACCCTGAACCCAACAATAAAAGCCCATCCGGCTCTTATGAGCCAGATGGGCTTTTATTGTTTTCTCAATATTTATCTCCGTACAGCTCCTTATTTCTCTGTACGATCGACATGATACGGCTGGCAGTCTCTTCGATGGCCTTATTCGACACATCAAGTACCTGGCAGTGGAGCTGGCGCATGATCTCCTTCGCGTAGGACAATTCATCCTCGATGCGGGCAATGTCCGTATAGTTCGCCGTCCCGGAGAAGCCGAGCGCCTTCATGCGTTCGCTTCGGATGGTATTCAGCTTGTACGGATCGATGATGAGCCCGATGATGCGATAGGGCGGCACCTGAAAGATCTCTTCCGGCAGCGGCACTTCCGGCACGAGCGGAAGATTGGCCACCTTGAATTTTTTGTGTGCCATGTACATGGAGAGCGGCGTCTTCGAGGTACGGGATACGCCGATCAGGACGACATCTGCCTTCTTGAAGCCGGCCGGATTCTTGCCGTCATCATACTTCACGGCAAATTCAATGGCTTCGACCTTCTTGAAGTATTCTTCGTCGAGCTTGTGGATGATGCCCGGCTTCATACGGGGCTTCGTTTCAGAAATGGTCTGCACCATGTCCATCATCGGCCCAAGGATATCCACATACTTCACATGGTTTGCTTCCGCAATGCGCTCGAAATGCGCACGAAGCTCCGGGCTGACTAAGGTATGGCAGACAACAGCGCCATGCTCTGCCGCCTCTTCGATGACCTTCTGGATCTGTTCTGCATGACGGATGAAGGGCACGCGCACAACGTCGATGTCTTCATCAAACTGGCTGATGGTCGCCTTGGCGACACTTTCCGCAGTTTCTCCCAAAGAGTCGGAAACCACGTACACTTCTGGTATTTTGGACAAAAGGATGACCTCCTTTGAATGGATGGTTAGTTAGAAATGGTCCAGGGTTAGCCCATGGGGCGTCTCGCCCTTTGATTGCGGGTGAAAGAGGTTCAGCGGGTTCTGTAGGTTCTACGGGTTCATCGGGGAAGGTGCGGCGCATAAAAATCAAAAGCGCCGCGGAGTTTTAAAATATGCGGTATTCACGAAAGACGGGAAACCTGTGAACCTTTTGAACCTTCAGAACCTGTTTAACCTATGAGGCTTCGTGAACAGGGAATACAACTAGTCTGCTTTCAAACTTGTGGTGGCAGCTTCGCTGCAAAATATATATTTGCGGCAGAGCCGCCACCTTCATTCCTCATTCCTAATTTTCCCTGAACCCGACAACCTCAATTATCTCTTCTTCGTTCCGAGATCAAGGAAGAGGCGGGTGATATTGGTCTTGGAAATGCGGCCCATGAGCTTGAATTTCTTCTCGCCCTCGGCATCCTGAAAGATGCCGACAGGCAGACAGTCGATCTCATAGTCAATGAGCTTTTGGGCAACGGATACCATGTCTTCGTCCGGCTCTGCGAAGATCATCTTCGACCGGGAGGTCATGACCATGGAGATCGGCACTTTGGTCAGATTTTCACGGCCCATAGCGGTCTTCAGCAGATCCTTTCTGGATACTACACCCATGACGTCATCGGGCTTGCCCACGAAAAGGGTCCCGATGTCTTCGGTGAAAAGAAGGACAGCGGCGTCGTAGGCATTCGACTCTGCACTGACCAGAACGGGTCTGGACATGCAGGACTCTGCGGTGCAGGAACGGATCTCTGCCGCAGCCGGGTCCTCTCCTCCTCCCAGGTAGTAGTAGCCCAGTCTCCGTCTGGCGGCGATCACTTCTCCCGAGAGAAGCACCGCCAGGTCTCCCCGCAGGGCGCTTCGGGTCACATGGAGACGCTCAGCGATCATTTCACCTGTGATCGGCCCATTTTCCCGCACGATGCGGGTAATTTCTTTTTGGCGGCTGGTCAGCTGCATAATTTGCTTCCTTTTTTGTATTGACAGGAAACCGGGACTGCTCGAAAACAGCCCCGGTCACCGGAATTTTTCAGTTCAAAGCTATCGCCGGATCGGTCAAGGAGATCTGCGGCCGCATGCGTCCCCACCGGGAGAGCAGCGTGTCTCTCTCTTCACTTGACCGCACCCGTTCTCACGGGGCAGGCAGGCTCCTTTCGGAGCGCCCGAGATTACCAGGTATAGTCTTCTGTATCTTTGATTCCTCTGCCGGTAGCTGCATCGAGCATCAGTCTCTGTTCGATACGAGCGACATTTCTCTTGGTGGCTTTGACCATATCCGGGTTGACGGATACGTAGTCGATACCGCTCTTGACGAGGAATTCGGTGAAGTCTGGGTATACGGACGGAGCCTGGCCGCAGATGGAGACAGTCTTGCCGTCTTTGTGTGCGGTTTCGATCAGGTGGCGGACAGCTCTCTTGATCGCGAGGTTTCTTTCATCGAAGAGGGCGGAAACGGTGTCATTGTTTCTGTCGCAGCCGAGTACCAGCATGGTGAGGTCGTTGGAGCCGATGGAGTAGCCATCCACGAATTCATTGAATTTATCTGCCAGAATGATGTTGGCCGGGATCTCTGCCATGAGGAAGAGCTTGAAGTCCGGACCTCTTTCCAGACCTTCTTCCTTCATGATGGAGGTGACCTTGCGTGCTTCATCGACGGTTCTGCAGAACGGGATCATGCAGTTCAGGTTCTTCAGACCGAATTCTTCACGAACTTTCTTGACTGCCTTGAGTTCGAGACGGAAAGCGTCGGTGTAGGTCGGGTCGTAGTAACGGGAAGCACCTCTCCAGCCGAGCAGGTCAGCCGGTTCTACCGGTTCATACTTGTCGCCGCCCTTGAGGTTTCTGTATTCGCCGGACTTGAAGTCGGAGAAACGGAGAACGACCGGACGTGGAGCCAGCGCGCGGCAGACCTTGGAAATGCCTTCAGCGAGCATGTCGATGACTTTTTCCGGTTTACCCTGTTCGATGAGGTAGAGCGGATGTTCATGGATGAAGGTGGTCCAGATGAATTCTTCACGCATGAGGCCGATGCCGTCGCATGGGAGGCTTGCATATTTATCAGCGAGATCCGGATCGCCCAGGTTCATCATGACGCCGGTGCCGGTCGGTGCGAAGTATTCAGCGACTACGGTCTGAGCAGCGCCCTGTGCCTGCTGCGGTTCGTCTTTCTTCACAAGGTCAGCGACGATGCCGTCATAAACGACGCCGTTCTGTGCGTCGATGGTGATATCCTGGCCGGATTTCAATACTTTGGTCGCTTCTACGCTGCGGCTCTTGGTGCCGACGACGCATGGAATGCCAAGTTCGCGGGAAACGATGGAAGCATGGCAGGTCATGCCGCCAGCATCGGTGACGATCGCGATGGCTTTCTTCATAGCCGGTACCCAGTCCGGAGAGGTCATCGTGGTGACGAGGACTTCGCCTTCCTGGAATTCATTGATATCCTTCGGGTCGGTGATGACGTGGCATTTGCCTGCTGCCATTCCCGGGCTGGCCGGAAGACCTTTGACGAGTACTTTATGATCGGTGGTCAGTTTCACTTCAGTGCCTGCTTTCTTTTCTTTATTCTTCTTGGACCAAACGGTTTCCGGACGAGCCTGGAGGATCCAGACGCGGTTCTGGTGGTCGACAGCCCATTCCATATCCATGTAGCAGCCATAGTGCTTTTCGATGGCTTTCGCATAGGTAGCGAGCTGGACGACCTGTTCATCGGTGAGAGCCTGCGCCTTGGCAAGGTCTTCCGGTACTTTTCTTTCTTCTACATCGCCGCCCGGTTTACGAACGAGTTCGATGGCTTTTTCATTGATATGACGGGAAGCGATGGTGAGGTCTTCCTTGTTGATGATGAAGTTATCCGGGGTGACGGTGCCCTGTACGACGTATTCGCCAAGGCCCCAGGAGCCTTCGATCATGATGGACTTGTCATCGCCGTTGGCAATGTTTACGGTGAACATGACGCCTGCGACTTTGGAGTCAGCCATCATCTGTACGGCAGCGGAGAGAGCGACGTTTTCATGGTCGAAGTTCTTCTTCGCTCTGTAGTATACAGCGCGGTCGGTGAAGGTGGATGCGTAGCATTCCTTGACCTTACGGATGACCATGTCACGGCCGGTGACATTCAGGTAGGTGTCCTGCTGACCTGCGAAGGAAGCATCCGGCAGGTCTTCTGCGGTAGCAGAGGAACGAACGGCTACATATGGATTTTCTTCGTTGACTTTCTTGGAGAGTTCTTCGTAAGCATCGCCGATCGCAGTTGCGAGGTCTTCCGGCATTTCAGCGGAAACGATGCTTTCGCGGATCTTAGTGCATACTTCATGGAGTTCGACAGAGTCTTCTACATCGGAAAGCCCCTGCAGCAGTTCGTGGATCTTTTTGTTCTGCCCGGTGACATCCATGAAATAACGGTAAGCATGAGCTGTCGTCGCGTAGCCGTATGGTACCGGCACGCCGGTCGAGGTCGTCAGTTCACCCAGAGAAGAAGATTTCCCTCCGACCAGATTGACATCTTTTCTGTGCAGTTCATCAAACCACAATACATAAGCATTCTCTCTTGCGTCCATCATGTCCTCCTAAACAATGAAGATAAGAATCGTTAGCTTGAAATGTACACTTAATTTCAAATCGCTTCACTTATAGTATACCTATTTTAGCAAAATGTCAAATGCATAATGTGCAAGAATGACATATTTTTATGAAATAAGGATAGACTTAAATTGGGTTCAGGGTTCGCCCGTGGGGGCGCCGTCCCCTTCATCCCTGATGAAAGCTCTGCTTCGAATGAGGAGTGAGGAGTGAGGAGTGCTGGTGCGGCGCATAAAAATCAGAAGCGCCGCGGAGGTTTGAGACTAGCGTTTTCTCGTATCGCAAACCTAATCTCCAGCTAGGGATTAGGAGTTTCGAGTGATTGGGTGATTAAGAGGCCAGGAGACATCAGTCTCCTGTATCGTCATTTCGAGCGAAGCGAGAAATCTTTGTCATTCGCGGCGAGGGACTCACGCTTTTCCCACAGGCATCGCCTCATAAATATTCGCGGCGCTTCCCTGTTTTTATGCGCCGCACCACCATTTCTAATTTCTAATTTCTAATTTTTCATTCGAGCGAAGCGTTCATCCGCAATCCATGGGCGTCCCGCCCACGGGCTCCCCCCTGAACCATCCCAACAAAAAAGCTCTCCCTTTCGGAAGAGCTCCTTTTTAAGGAAACACGGATTCAATCGTTGTCAGGTTTTACTCTTAAATTTTTATACATGGCGAGGAATAGCCTGACGCGAATAGCAAGCTATGTAAGGAAGGCTATGACGAAGCTATGTATAAAAATTCTTATAAAAGCTGACTCTGCGATTAAATCAGCGTTTCCTTAAAATCTGAGCGACGTGATGAAGTAGGCCGCGCAGCTGACGAGGACCGTCAGGATGATCATCATAGGATCGGCGATGGAGGTACGGTAGTTTTCCGGATTGTAATGCGTGCGTTTCCGGAAAGGACGTGCATCCAGAAAGTCCATCGGATTGCTCGTGAGATCCATGAATTTATCATTCGCAATGCCCCAGGCATCGCCAAGGCCTTTGCAGAGTGCGCACATGAGTCCGCTCACGAAGTTCATGATCGCCGCGAAGGGCTTTCTGTAGAACCAGTCGGTATCGAGGCTGAGGGCGGTGTGCGGCTCCATCCGCGGAAGGAACATCATGAACGGCACCATGGTGACGACAAGGATCTCTACATAAGACAGGAGGTGGGCTGCCGTGAAGGGCTCGTAGGTGACGGTGCCGAATGGCAGGAAGCGGTAAAGCAGATCCGGATATACGCCGTAGAGGAAGCAGAGGCAGGCGCCAAGGCCCATCGCGACGTACATATTCTTCGGGAGCTTGTGCTTCATGACAATGTCTTTTTCCTCTTTCCGAAGGAAAATGAAGTAGCCCATCTTCAGTGTGATGGATAAAAAGGTACCGACGCTGGCAAGCTCAAGAAGGGTGTAGACCCAGTCATAGCCGGCTTCTGCCGCGGCCGCGATGGTGATGGTCTTACTGATGAAGCCATTGAAAAGCGGTACGCCGGAGATGGAGAAGGCGGCGACGAAGAAGCAGAGAGCGACGAATGGCATTCTCTTTGCCATGCCGGAGAGCTGATTGATCTTGCGAATGCCTGTCGCATAGATGATCGCGCCTGCGCACATAAAGAGGAGCGACTTATACAGGATGTGCGAGAAGGCATGCGCCGCTGCACCGTTCAGTGCCATCGCCGTGCCGACGCCGACACCGGCGACCATGAAACCGACCTGACTGATGATGTGGTAACCGAGAAGGCGGCGCATATCATTTTCCATGATCGCATAGAGCGCACCATAGAGCGCCATGAAGCAGCCGGCAGCCATGAGGAAGTCAGTCCCCGCAAAGATGCGGATGAGCGCATAGACGGCGACCTTCGTGGTGAAGGAGGAAAGGAAAACGGAGCCGGTGATGGTGCCTTCCGGATACGCATCAACCAGCCATGCATTCACCGGAGGGATGGCCGCATTCACGGCGATGCCGATGAGGATCGCCCAGAAGGGCAGATTGTGTGCGCCCGCTGCCAGGTTCATGACGAGACCGTTTCCAGCACCGACCTCGAGGAAGATGCCATAGAGCAGAAGGTTTCCGCCCAGCATGTGGACCATGAGGTAGCGGTAGCCTGCGCGGCGCGAGGCCGGTGTATGATGACACCAGATCAGGAAGAGGGATGTCACCGCAAGGCCTTCCCAGAAGGCGATGAAGGTCATCCAGTCCTTGGCAAGAGTGACGCCAAGCGCACATCCGGCGTAGGCCATGGAGGCGAAGGCTTCGATGCGGCTGTCATTGTGGCAGGAGTAGATCCCGCCGATGCAGGCCATCAGAGCAAAGATCATGCAGAAGACATAGCTTAAGCCGTCTACATGGAAGTAGTCAAGCACATAGCCGGTGCCAAAGAATTCCATGGAGAGGTCTGTGCCCATCGGCATGGTGAGCGCGGCAGCAAGGGCGGCAAAGGGGCCGATGGCAAGGACCACTCTCCGAAGCGCTTTCGGTACAATGGCCGCAATGAGTCCGACGAGAATGAGGATGATGCCGGGATGCCATGCATTACTCAATGTGACCACCTCCTCCGCGTGTATAGTAGTTCTCATGTCGCTGCAGGAGCGGCGCCATGATGAGCTTGGCGAGGATGATCAGGATCCATCCCGACACAAACCCAAAGAAAATATCATAACCGAAGGGCAACGGCCACCATGATGGGCTGTGCAGGTGTACGCCTGCGATCTCAGCCGCGCAGGAGACGAGCAGAATGACAGCGGCCAGGATATAAATTCTTTTCTTCGTCATTTCAGCCACCCCCCGTTCCATCCGGCACAGATGCCGCTTGCGGCCATATCGGCCAGATCATAGAAATGCGGATATACATCAGGCAGTACGCCAAGGATGACGGCAAGCGCTGTCGTGATGCAGATCGGGATCAGCATGGAATAGCTGAATGCCCCGTACTTACGGAATTTTTCCTGCGGGTCATGCCGGAAGTAAGCCATGCGGACGACCGGCATCAGATAAGCCGCTGCCAGGAGCGCACTGGCGACCCAGATCAGGATGTAGAGAGGTTTCCCCGCCTGCAGCGCGCCGAGGGCGAGGTTCCACTTACTGACGAAGCCGACCAGGAAGGGCGTACCCGCGATACCGAGGGAAGCGATGGTGAAGCAGGCCATGGTGACCGGGAGCTTCTTCCCGATGCCATAGAGCTCGCTGATATTATTGCGGTGCGTACGCGCAATGATGAGGCCGGCGCACATGAAGAGGGTGATCTTCATGACCGCGTGGGCGACCAAGTGCAGGTACGCGCCCTTGATGGACAGCGGCGAGAGCAGAGCCGCGCCCAGCACGATGTAGGAGAGCTGTCCGACTGTCGAGAAAGCGAGACGGCGTTTCAGGTGATCCTGCCGCATAGCGATGAGGGAGGAAATAATGATACTGCCGGCAGCGAACCATGCCAGGACGTCCACGACGCCGATCTGGGAGAGGAGCTGCGGTCCGAAAACAAATCCGATGACGCGGAGGACGGCGAAGACGCCGGTCTTGACGACAGCCACCGCATGAAGCAGGGCGGAGACCGGAGTCGGCGCGATCATGGCTGCCGGCAGCCAGCCGTGCAGCGGCATGACAGCCGCCTTTACGGAGCCTGCCATGATCATCAGGATGAAGATGAACTGGAGAACCCACTTCGGAGCCATGTCCGTGGTGAGGAAGCCGCCCGGCTTGAAATCGACAGTCCCTGCGATGCAGTAGACGGCGATGATGCCGGCGAGGAAGAGCTGCCCGGAGATCAGTGTATAAATGAGGTATTTGCGGCTCGCAGAGAGCGCTTCTGCATTTCTCTTATGAAGCACCAGAGGGTAGCTCGCAAGGGTCAGAAGCTCGTAGAAAATAAAGAAGGTGATGAGGTTCGACGCCATGGCGATGCCCATGACCGCAGAGAGGCAGACCGCGAAGGCCGCGAAATAGCCGGTCTGTTCTTTTTCATTGTTGCATCGCATGTAGCCGATGGAGTAAAAGTTCATCGGTACCCAGAGCATGGAGGCCAGCGTGGCAAAGATCATGCCCGCCGGATCCGTCTTCAGCGTGAGCCCCAGGGTATCGGTGATGCGGCAGAGGGTCCACTCGTACTGATTGCCATCCAGGACCCCCGGCACCATGGAAAGGATGATGCCAAACATGATCACGGAAGCGATGGCGCTCCATGCCTCACGTACATTTGGCCATTTCCTGCTGAATGCGATCAGGATCGCAGCGAAGAAGGAAACGCCTACCGCCAGAAATGGTCTGCAGTCTATGATCGTCATCTCAGAAACACCCCCGGCAGTCCCAGTTTAATCACATCAGTCACGATGGTCGCATTGCCAAAGCCCAGCGCGATGATCATGATGCCCATGATGAGGATCGGGATGACCATCGGCAGCGGCAGCCCCAGCTTGCCCTTATGCGGATGCACCTCTGTCAGAGAGGCTTCCCGCTGGACGAACATCTGCTCAATGATGCGGAAGAAGTAGATCGCATTGAGAAGCGAGCTGATAACCAGTACGAAGATATAGAAATACTCTCCGCCGGTGTAAGCCCCCAGCATGAGATACCACTTGCTGAAGAAGCCGCAGGTCGGCGGCAGCCCGATCATGGAAAGCGCTGCCAGCGCCACGGTGATGGAGCTGATAGCCATCTTCTTATTGAGGCCGCCCAAGCGGTACAGATTCACTTCGCCAAAGCGGTACTGGATCCCGCCGATGACGAGGAAGAGCGAGCTCTTCATGAAGGCATGGTTGATGATGTGCATCACGGCGCCGATGAATCCGTACATATTGCCCATCGCCAGACCAATGGCGATGTAGCCGATCTGTGCGACCGAGGAGTACGCAAGCATGCGGCGGAAGTCGTACTGCGCCATCGCCATGACAGAGCCGATCAGGATCCCGCACACGCCTAAGATCCCCAGCACATTCAGCGCACTTTCCACGACCGGATTATCGACCTGGAAAATGTAGTAAATAAAACGGATGAGTGCATACGCCGGTGCCTTGCTCATGAGGCCTGCGATGAAAGCGGCTGCGCCCGGATGTGCGTAGGTGTAAGCATCCGGCTGCCAGCCATGCAGCGGGAAAAGTGCCATCTTGATGCCGAAGCCGATCAAGAAGCAGGCGACTGCCATGGCAAAGAGCGGCGAATGCAGATGCGGGATGATGAGCTGCGCGAGGTCTGCCATATTGAGCGTACCGGTCATCGCATAGAGATAGCCGACCCCCAGCAGGTAGAGGGACGCGCCGATGGTCCCGATGAGGAGGTAGCGGAAGGCCGCCAGCATGGATTTCCGCCCGCCCAGCGCGATCAGCGCATAGCCGGAAAGCGACATGATCTCCAGATACACATAGAGGTTGAATACGTCGCCGGTGATGATCATGCCGGAAAGACCGACCGTCAGAAGACCGAAGAGCGTATAGTAGCCGCCTACATGGAGCCAGTCCTCGTCTTTCACAAAAGGTCGGCTGTAGAGAGAGACGAGCATAGAAATGAAGGTGACCAGCACCGCGAGGATGCTGTTCAACGGGTCCAGCGCAAATTCGATGCCGATCGGCGGGATCCAGCCGCCCATCATGTAGTGCCAGGTCGCTCCGCCATTTTCAAGCACATGCTGGAGCACCAGGCAGGCACTCGCAAAGGCGCCCGCGATGGAAGCCATCACGATGTAGGAGCCCAGATTGCGGCTGATGCGGGAGAAAAGCATACAGAGAAGCGAACCGGTCAGCGGCAGGAGTACGATAAATACGGGAGCGTGCTGTGTCATTTACTAGCCCTCCTCAGTACCTCGACCTCTTCCACGGAGCCATAGATCTCCTTGATGCGCATGAGGAGCGCGATCGCGACCCCCGTGGTACCAAGGCTGACGACGATAGCCGTCAGCATCAGACCGTGCGGCAGCGGGTTGATATACATCGATGGATCCGTCGTGATGCCATTCTGGATCGGGATCATCGCACCGTCTTTCTGCGCGAAGCACAGGTAGAAATAAATGACAGCGACCTGCATGACATTCATCGCCATCAGCTTTTTCATGTAGTTCTTGCTGAGGACCATGCCATATACGCCAAGGAAGAAAAGGATCATGACCAGGGTGTAAAGACCTTTTGTTTTCAGGAATTCATTCAGTACGTCCATGCTCTTCACCCCTTTTCACGATAGCATCCAGCAGATTGATGATCGTCATCATGACGCAGATGGCGACGCCGATCTCGATGAGGAAGATCCCGGTCGCGTGCATTTCATTCTGCGCTTCCATCCGGATCGGCATGTAATTGTAATTCAGGAAGAAATCCGCCCCGCCCAGAAGCGTCAGCCAACCGGTCAGTGCATAAATGAAGGTGCCGACACCGGCCAGCACGACCGATGTTTTTCCCAGCACATTGAATTTCGTATCAAAGCCCAGAATGAGACGCGCGAGCAGCACGCCCACCGAGAGCAGCGCCCCCGCCTGGAAGCCGCCGCCCGGAGAAAATTCACCGAGGCAGAGGATGTAGACTGCATATACCATCGTGAAGGGTACCAGCATGCGGAAGGCTATATTCAGGATCAGACCGCCAAATGGTTTATTCATTTGATAATCTCTCCTTCCTCCGGATCTTCCGGCTCCTCTTCAGGACGACGGCCCACCGTATTGCTGGTCAGGATGAGGACCGTCGTCAGCCCTGCCAGGAACATGACCGAGGTCTCCCACATGGTATCGAAGCCTCGATAGTCGATGATGACGCCAGTGACGATATTCGGAGAGCCCGTATCCTCCTCACTGCGTGAGATATAGGTCGGTGTGACATGCGTATTCGGTGCCGTATTCGGATCCCCGATCTCCGGGAGATAGGTGACTACCGAGACGAAGAGCGCCGTCATGACCGACAGAAGTACCGCTACCAGTCCACGCATTACTTACACCACCTATCAATTTTCTTCAGCGATGCTACGAAGAAGATCGTAGAGATCGTACCAATGACCGCTTCTGTGAAAGCCACATCCGGAGAACCCATCATGAGGTACAGGAGCACCGCGCAGAAGCTGAATGCGCTGTAGATGATGGCTGCGGAGAGGATATCCTTGCAGAAGATGACCGCGCAGGTGATCAGAATCAGGAAAACCAGAAGAATGGCTTCGATCGTATAGATTTCCATTATTTTTCCTCCTTTTCCAAATGTCCCACCGGTTCATCAATGCTATGATCCGGGCCCGCAAGACCGAGGAGCTTCTTCGCGCCCTTCGTCTTGAGCGTCCAGATCGGATGGCCGGACTTATAGGCCGACTTGCTCAGGATATGCGAGCCGATCGGGTTCGCCATGAAAACCAGAAGAAAGACGAATGCGATCTTGAGAGAGGTCAGTGTCGCCCCTTCGTAGATCATAAGGCCGATGAAGGTCAGCATGCAGCCCAGCGTCTCGCTGTTGCCGGATGCATGGATGCGGCTGTAGAAATCCGGAAGCCGGAGCATCCCGATGCCCGAGCCGATGAAAAAGATGAGCCCGCCGATGATGAAAAGCGCCGCTGCCATTTCCCGAGGAGAGGTAAAGCCGAGTTCACTCATATCTTATTCCCTCCTATAAACTTCGCCACGATGAGGGATCCGAGGAATCCCAAAAGCGCGTAAGAGATCGCAATATCCACATACATATCCGGACGCTTGTCGATGAAGCCGAAGACCACGATGAGACAGATCGTATCCGCCCCGATGACCCCCAAAGCATTCATCCGATCAAAGATCGTCGGCCCGTTGAAGAGACGCTGGAGCATGAGAGCGATGACGAAGAGAAGCACCAGCATCACGACATAGAGAAGAACCATCATGATCATTCCTCACCTTCCTTTTCTTCGACCGCTTCGAAATCGAGCGGCATGCCATAGAGCCATGCCACCTTTCTTTGCATCCCGCCGTCCACAAGACCATCCGCCGCCCCTTTCGTCAGCGCATGGATCTCATAAAGCCCGTCATCGGTCACATTCATGGTGACCGTCCCCGGCGTCAGCGTGATGGAATTGGCCAAGAGCGTCGATGCCATCGGATTGTCCGCCCGGAAATAGAAGCGTACCACCTTCGGATCGATCTGGAGCTCCTGCGACGTCTCGGCAAGAAGCACATCGACATTCGCGAGCACGAGCTGCCACATCAGCCAGATGAAGTACCAGATCATCTTCAAAGGGGAGAAGCCAAAGACATAGTAGAGACGGCTCTCCTCCTTGTTCGGCACCAGAAGCAGCGGATACGTCAGCCATGTCGTCACCAGCGCCGTGATCACGCCGTATACGATGAATTTCGTCTCCGTATGTCCCGAGAGCGCCATCCAGAAGGCGAACAGCACCACCGCGAGGCATCCCATGTGAACCACAGGCGAACCTACGATCCTTTTATCATTCCATACTACCTGTTTTCCCACAGCGACCACCTTTCCTCACCGAAGCCAAAGCCATATATCTCTATCGGAGATCTCTGAATAAAAAAAATGCAATAAAAGCATCTGATCGCTTCTATTGCATCAAGTAACGAGCAGGAAAAGATATGCTTTCAAGCAAAAAGTATATGATTTTGCGTTGCTTTACCGCGCTGCCTCATGCCGAGGACAGCTCATAAATCATCCCAGCCATGATCACTCTCATAGTGCATTGACTCCCCTCATTTTCCTCAGGGCTTCTCACCGGGAGAGGCTCTTTTCCATATTGATTGTATTTATAGTATCACATCCTATGGAAAAATGAAACAATCAAAAGAGTCCAATTATCGCATGGTTATATAACCAGCAATGCATGGATTATTTTTTATATAGGAATCCTTCAATATGAAATGCATAAAAAAATGAGCCTGAAGAAATTTTCTTCGCGAAAAGATCTTCAGGCTCATTCCTGTTTCCTGGCAGGGGCAGGTAGAGTCGAACCACCGATAACGGAGTCAAAGTCCGTTGCCTTACCGCTTGGCGATGCCCCCATGAAGTCCGACAATATCGGATTTCAGGCAAAAAAAAATGGGGCGAGTGGTGGGACTCGAACCCACGCGTAACGGAGCCACAATCCGCCGTGTTAACCACTTCACCACACCCGCCATATTTTTCCGTCACAGGCATTTCGCCATATGACGTTGTTTATTGTACCATAGAAAGAAATATCCGTCAAATAGTTTTCCGAAAGATTTTTTCGTTCATCACCTGTCACAAAAAAATTCTCTTGCAATATATAAAGAGATTCATTAAAGGAAAGAGAGCGATCCATCCACGGTGCAGGGGATGGATCGCTCTCGCTCCTCCTCAAGAGCTATGGCGCCTCTTCACTCCAGAAGCCAACCTCCACCCTTCCTCCGCTCCTTTATATGTTGTATAATAATAAACAACTTAAAAGCACTGGTTCCAAGCAGGATCTGTCATACCAGTGCTTCTTTTTATTATTTCTCCTTTTATCAATGAGGTACACACCATGGACAACAAACCTTTCCGACAGGGCACCATCGATCAATTCTTAGACGATCTCGGCAGCAAGAAAGCGGCCCCCGGCGGCGGCGCAGCAGCCGGACTCGTAGGCGCGCAGGCCTGTGCGCTCGCTGAGATGGTCTGCCATCTGACAGAATCCAATAAAAACTACGCAGAATTCCACGAAAAAGCAGCCGAATATGCCGCCGTCTTTCAGATGGCCCGCTCCATCTTCCTCGATCTGATGGATGAAGATGCCAAGTCCTTCCTGGAGCTGATGAACACCCTGCGCGCCATCCGTCCGCTTCCGCTGGAAGAGCGACAGGAAAAACAGCTCGAAGCCTTCAAGAAAGCGATCGAAGTCCCGCAGCAGATGGCGCAGACCATGAGCGATCTGCTCCCGAGCTTCACGAACCTTCTCCTCAAAGGAAATAAGAACGCCATCAGCGACGCCATCATGGCTGCCCAGCTTGCCATGGCCTGCATCCGTGCCTCCATCCTGAATGTCAGGATCAACATGAAATACATCGATGATGAATTCTACGAACATGAGATGAATGACACGATCACCGCATGGGAGAATGCCATCTCCGCCATCGATGCCGTACTGACCTATCAGGTGGATCTGTAAGAAAAAGGTGCAAGGTTCAGGGTTCAGGGTTCAGGGTTGTGGTGGCGGCTTTGCCGTGATTATATATACGTATAAGGCGCGAAGCCGCCCCCCCTTGAACCCTTTGAATCCTTTGAACCCGCTAAACCCCGCTGAACCCGCCTCAGTCCCCAGTCACTTTCCCAAAGGAGGCCCTATGTTTTCCAAAAATCAAAGCGGTTCCTCCTTGAACCGCCAGCTCTTCGAAACCTACATGGCGCTCGACAACTGGCACCAGTTCCGTCTGCGTCTTTTCATCGAAGGGATTTTCGTCGGCATCGCAGGTGGACTCTCGATCAGCCTCTTCCGATTTCTCCTGAATGAATCCGAAGACCTGCGCATCTACCTCTACTACGCCTGCCTCATTCCGGCGCTGCACAGGGATGACCTCCTGCCGCTTCTTTCTTACGCGCTCCTTCTCCTTGCGATCGGCGGCGCGCTCTGCGCCATGTGCCGCTACGCCCCCATGGCCGGCGGCTCCGGCATCCCGCAGGTGAAGGGCGTCATCCTTGGCCTCATGAAGATGAAATGGCTGCGCATCCTCTGGGTGAAGATCCTCGCCGGAGCCATCGGCATTGGCGCAGGGCTCTCGCTCGGTCGCGAAGGCCCCTCCATCCAGATCGGTGCCGTCGCCGGGCAGGGCCTCTCCCGCATGCTCGGCCGGACACGCATGGAAGAGCGATACCTCATCACCAGCGGTGCGAGTGCAGGGCTTGCCGCCGCCTTCAATGCACCGCTCGCCGGCATGATGTTTGCCTTAGAAGAGCTCCACCGCAATTTCTCCGGCGCCGTCCTTCTCCCCACGATGACATCGGCCATCACAGCGACCATCGTCACCCGCTGCTTCTTCGGGAATGGGACCAGCTTCCATTTCGTCGATCTCGTCCCGCTCCCTGCCCAGTACCTGTGGTATGTGGCTCTCATCGCCCTCATCTGCGGCCTCGCCGGTATCATCTTCAACTACGGCCTCCTTCACATCGGCGCCTTCTACCATCCGAAGGTCTTTAGGACGCAGGCCTCCAAGATCATTTTTGCCCTCCTCTGTGCCGGTGTGCTCGGATTCCTCCTCCCACAGGTCTTGGGCGGCGGCAACCATCTTGTCGACCAGCTTGCCGTCACGAGCTACCCGCTCGCCTTTCTGCTGCTTCTTCT
This sequence comes from Dialister sp., assembly GCA_021633965.1. Classification (GTDB taxonomy): domain Bacteria; phylum Bacillota; class Negativicutes; order Veillonellales; family Dialisteraceae; genus Dialister. The sequence continues at coordinate 13,109 of JAJWRZ010000006.1, read as the reverse complement.
GGCAGCCAAATATATCTTCACCCTCATCAGCTATGGCTGCGGCGCGCCCGGCGGATTCTTCCTGCCCCTGCTCGTCATCGGCGCCCTGACCGGCGCCGTGCTGGCGAATCTCCTCGTCAATGCGGGACTTCTCTCTGCGGTGTACACGCCGAATGTCATCATCATCGGCATGGTCTCCCTCTTCGCCGCAAGCGTCCGCTCCCCCATCACCGGGACCCTCCTCATCCTTGAGATGACAGGCGACTTCGATCACCTCATGGTCCTCGCCTTTGCTTCCGCCATCGCCTATATCACCGCAGAGATCCTGAGAGGACGCCCGATCTACGATGCCCTTCTCCAGAGATCTCTCGCCGCCAGCCCCGATACCGCCTGTGAAGAAGAAAAGAATATGATCGAAGTCCCCATCGCGAGCGGCTCCCTTCTGGAAAACCGTCCGATCTCCGAGCTTCCTCCCATGAAGCAGACCGTCATCGTAGAGATCAAGCGCTCCGGGAAAAGCCTCATTCCCGACCCCGATACCCGCCTTCGCGCCGGCGACTTCCTCTACATCCTCTCCGAGAGCCGAAATGCAGAAACACTAAAGCGCATGGGCGAAGAGTCGAATGTGAAATAAAGGGTTCAGGGTTCAGCCCGTGGGCGTGCCCCCTTGATCGTTTACGAAAGAGGTTCAAAGGCTCAAAGGTTCAAGGGTTCAAAGGGGGTGGTGCACCCCTACCCCGAGCGCCGATTTTTGTAAACGGCGCTGCCCGAAAGTCGTATTCAAGTCCCAGTCACCATTGATATAAAAGGAGTCTTTCTCATGGGTCAGCTCAGACGAAAAGTGCATAACTACACCATTCTGGTGCTCATCAAAGAAGGCTCAATGCCCGATTTTCATGTCAAGTCCCTCGCCGCCCTGCGCGTGCGCGAAGGCAAAGAGGTCGACTCCCTCTGCTTTCAGGACTGCGACCAAAAGGAAAGACAGGCCATTGCCAAGGATATGAAGGCCCTTCACGCCTTTCTGGCAGACGACCTCATCCTCACCGCAGACATCAGTGAGAATATGCCTGCCATGGAAAAGCTATATCAGGAATACTGCGATGCCTTCTTTACGAATACCACGCTCGATATCCTCCCCATCAATGAAGAGGTGACTCCTCTCATGGACGATCCCGCGGCTTTTACGGCGCGCATCGCCGCCATCCAAGGAGAAACAGATGCATTGAAACGCGCCCGCTCCACCCACGCCATCTATGAAGAAGCGGCAGAGATCCTCTACGGCTATCAGAAAGGCTGGCCCTACTGGATCTGTGCGCTCTCCACAGAAGAAGAACGCGGCATGGAAAAACGCCTCCCCGCGAAGAAGAAAAAACTCTGGATCGCCACCCTCTGCTGGTTCTTCGGTCTGCACTACTTCTATCTGGGAAATTCCGCGCGCAATCTCTTCTACCTCATGACCGTCGGAGGCTGCTTCCTCTGGATGCTTTTCGATCTCTACCGTCTCCCCGCCATGGTGGACGAGAGCAATGCAAAGATCGCAGAAGAAGTGTACAAAGAATTGAAAAAGGGATGAGGGACTAGTGACTAGTGACTAGGGACTAGTATTGCGTATCTCGATTAAGCGGACTTTCAACCGCCATACAAATGTAGTCAGAATTAGCATCGTAGCGACTTGCTTCCCCCTTCGGGGGAAGTGCCGAAGGCAATAGGGGCATGCCAGCGGTATAGCGTGCTATGTTGAATAGTCCGATGCTATCGATATTCCAACACTTTCATGCAATACCGCTACGTAACCCCCTCAGCCCTTCGGGCAGCTCCCCCGATGGGGAGCCAAGATATTCCACCACTTCTTACAAAGTCCAGAAGTTAACAAATCGCTATACTAGGGACTGGTGACTGGTGACTGGGTGACTAAATACCGCCTTCGGGCATTGCCACCATCTGTACTCCGCGGCGCTTCTATATTCTTATGCGCCGCACCACCATTTCGCATTTCTCATTTCTAATTTCTCATTCAAACGAGGCTTTCAAACGTAATCAAAGGGCAGCACGCCCCAAGGGCTAACCTAGGGCCAGGGAAACGCTGGTCCATTCTATCCCCTTGACTTCTTCCCTTGTAACGTGCTATATTACTAATAATTTCACACAGGCAGTGAAGAGAAGAGTACATGATGCCGACTGGCAAAGAGAGCGCCCACACGGTGAAAGGGCGTGCAGTCAAATCATGGAAGATGGCCTCTGAGCCAGGTATGCTGAATGATGAAGCAGCCCGGGTGCTCCCGTTACAGAGCTTGGGTATCATGGAAACATCGTACCTTAAAAGGCACCGGCGGCGACGTCGGCGCGAAATTGGGTGGTAACACGATTCTCTCGTCCCTTGGCGGACGAGAGTTTTTTTATTGGCACGAAGGGGATTAACTAGTGACTAGTGACTGGTCACTGGTCACCGCTAACTGCCAACCACCATCAACTACATCCAAGGAGGTTTTTACTTTGCCGATTAAAATTGCTGACGGCCTGGACGCCATCACAGAACTGAAAAAAGAAGGAATCGTCACCATCAACGAAGCGCGCGCGCGGACACAGGATATCCGCCCGCTGAAGATCCTGATCCTGAATCTGATGCCCATCAAGAAGCCGACAGAAGTGCAGCTGCTCCGTCTCTTAGGCGACACCCCGCTGCAGCTCTCGGTCGATTTCGCCCGCATCGCATCTCGCGAGACCACCCACACGGACCGCTCCTACCTGTCCCAGAACTATCTCACCTTCGATGACATCAAGGATGAGAAATACGACGGCTTCATCATCACCGGCGCGCCCGTCGAAAAGATGCCCTACGAAGAAGTCGAGTACTGGCCGGAGATGATGAAATACTTCGAATGGGCAGATACCCACGTCTTCTCCACCCTGCATTTCTGTTGGGCGGCGCAGGCAGGGCTCTACCGTGACTACGGGGTAGAGAAGCGCATCCTCCCCCGCAAGCTCTTCGGCATCTACCAGTACGGCCTCACAGTGAATTACCACCCGCTCCTCCGCGGCTTTGATGACCGCTACTTCATCCCGCAGTCCCGCCACACCTCCATCGACGACAGAAAAGTCGATGAGACACCGGAGCTCACCGTCCTCTCCCGCTCTTCCGAGAACGGCATCAATATCATTTCTGACCAGGAGTCCCGCCGCATCTTCGTCCTCGGCCACTTCGAGTATGACCTGCGCACACTGGAATGGGAATATAAGAGGGATCGCGAAAAGGGACTTCCCATCCGCCTGCCGGAAAATTACTATCCCTACGACGACCCGCAGGAAAAGCCGCGCTTCGTCTGGTGCAGCTACGCCCACCTTTTCTATCACAACTGGCTGAACTTCGTCTATCAGGAGACTCCGTACAGCCTCGATCACCTCATGCCATTCAATGTGCATAATCCGCTGCATGTGTAAAGGGTGACTGGGGACTAGTGACTGGGGATTAGAAATTCGTGCTCACCTGGCGTAAACGCTGTCCTGCCATACCCCCTGCTGCCTCTCGTTTCCCATGCAAGCGAAAAGACCGCCTCGGCGGTCTTTTTATGCTATAATAGGTCAGGTGCCATCAGCAAGCACGGTAGCGGTATGTTTTCTGCCCCTGCGTTCCACAACAAAGGGGATGATGCCAATGACTGCATATGATTTTTTGACAGTTGTGGTTTGTCTAACCCTCTGTATCGTAGCGATACGAAAATAAAATCTTTTTCATTCATTCCATCAACAGAAAAACCGCCTCTCCCTTCACAGTTTGGCGGTTAATCTGTTGAACTATTAGGGGGCCATCCGTTGCCGTTTGGCACCTTTTCTATTGCTATTATACCATAAGGAAATTCGTTGTCCAATGGAAAATGGTATCCTGCCCTTCCCTGTTCCATTTTTATACTTCGCAGCGCTTTTCACTTTTTAGCACCGTACCGCCATTTCTCATTTCTAATTTCGCATTTCTCATTCAAAAAAAAGACCGCCGTAGCGGTCTTTTTTTTGCCCTATTTCAGTACAGACGGCAGCCAGGTGGCAATGCCCGGGAAGAAGCAGAGAAGCGCGATCTCCAGCACCATGATGAGAGCAAAAGGGGCAGAACCGGCGATGATATCCTGGATCGAGCTGTCCTCGCTGATACCCTTGATGACGAAGAGATTCATGCCGACCGGCGGTGTAATGAGGGCCAGCTCCATATTGATCAGGAGCACGACATTGAACCAGATGGGATCGAAGCCCAGCGCCTTGATGATCGGGTAGAGCATCGGCAGCGTGATGAGGATGATGGAAACTGTTTCCAGCACACACCCCAGAATGAGAAGCACGATATTGATGCCGATGAGGATGACCCAGCGGTTCATATGCCCTTCCGTCACGAGAGACATGAGCGCCTGCGGGACCTGCAGCACAGTCAGGATATAGCCGAAGAGCATAGCGCCGACCATGATGGCAAAGATCATGCAGGATGTCTTGATGGTCGAGCGGAGGATCCCCGGCATATCACTGACAGAAAGGCTCCGGTAGACGAAGAATGTGATGACGAGCGCATAGATCGTGCCGACAGCAGCGGCTTCGGTCGGTGTGAAAATACCGGTATAGATACCGCCGATGATGATGACCGGCAGCAGCAGTCCCCAGAAATTTTCACGGAGCGCTTTCATCTTTTCTTCCATCGAAGCCTTTTCTTCTCTGGGCTTATTCCAAGAATCAATGACGATGTACGCCACGAAAGCGAGCGTCAGGAGCGCGCCCGGTACGACACCGGACATGAAGAGCTTTCCGACAGATTCATCGGTGATGGTACCGTAAAGAATCATCGGAATGGACGGCGGGATGAGGATGCCAAGAGTACCGCCGGCAGCGACAGAGCCCACGACGAGCTTTCTATCATAGCCGCGCTTCAGCATTTCCGGGATCGCCATCGCACCGATGGTGACCGCAGTCGCCACGGAAGAGCCGGAGATCGCCGCAAAGATCGCACAGGCGAAAATGGTCGCGATGCCAAGACCGCCGGGAAGATGGCCCATCCACTTGCTGCCAAGCTCGAAAAGCCCGCTGCCGACCTTGCCCGTCAGCATGATCTGGCTCATCAGGATATAGAGTGGCACCGACGTCAGGACATAAGAGTCCAGCGTCTTGTACGCGATGACAGGCACCTGCGAAAGGGTGGACATGTCGATAAACTGGATGATCCCCAGGATACCGGCAATGCTCAGCGTAAAGGCGACCGGCATGCCGATGACAAGGAGGAAGATGATGAACAGCGCAAAACCTGCAAGGATCATAGGTCAGACCTCCTCTTGTGCAAAGAAATCACCCAGAAAATGATTCAGGGTTTCCAAAAACAGCAGTACAAAGCCGATCACCATGAAGGTCTGCGGGATCCAGAGCGGTACACGCAGAAGCGTCGGCGAAACGATGCCATTCTCAAAGCTCATCAGCATGTAATTCGTAGACTCCGTCATGCAGACATAGAGCGCAAAGAGCGACAGAAGCGAAGTGAAGATATCCATGCCCCTGCGCACCCCCTTCGGGAAGCGGGAGTACAGGAAATCCACAAAGATATGACCATGCGTGCGCATGGTGTAGGACATGCCGAAAAAGCCCGCAAGGATCAGGAGATAGGTAGAGATCTCCATCGCCCATACAGTCGGGCGATGCAGGATGCTTCTGGCAATGATCTCATAACAGATGATGAAGGCTATCGCCAGAATAGCCAGCCCCGCGATCGCAGCAGCCGTGCATGTCACGCAGCCAAGAGCTCGATCAAACATTTTATAAACAGAACGCATGACAGCCCTCCTTTATTTAATACAAATATATAGGGTGGTTGATAGGTTTAAGGGTTCGGGGTTCAGGGTTCAGGGTTGTGGCAGCGGCTTCGCCATCCGCCCCTTCGGGGCACCTTCCCCATTGGGGAAGGGGGAACCGCGTCAGCGGTGGATAGGGTGCTCTCGTATATCGTCGACTTGAGACGCATTTCCCCACTTATCTTTCATACCGCTATCCCCATCCAACCTCCGCCCCTTCGGGGCACCTCCTTCCATAGGAAGGAGGGAGTGTCCACGCGAGCCCCTTCCCTTGGAAGGGGCTGCCGAGCGCAGCGAGGCGGGGTTGGCTTCCTTTTTCGGCGGCGAAGCCGCTTCCTCTTTGCCTTCCCCATTGGGGAAGGGGGACCGCGCCAGCGGTGGATAGGGTGCTCTCGTTAATTGTCGATTTGAGATGTATTTCCCCACTTATCTTTCATACCGCTAGTACCCTATCCGCCCCTTCGGGGCACCTTCCCCTCGAGGGGAAGGCTTTGTTCGTCCGTATTGTTTTTCCACACATGCATGTATTCGCTCTGACGATATGAGGATAGCTGTGCTCTCGTATCGTAGCCTTCCCCATTGGGGAAGGGGGACCGCGTTAGCGGTGGATAGGGTGCTCTCGTTAATTGCCGATTTGAGACGCATTTCCCCACTTATCTTTCATACCGCTATCCCCATCCAACCTCCGCCCCTTCGGGGCACCTCCTTCCATAGGAAGGAGGGAGTGTCCACGCGAGCCCCTTCCCTTGGAAGGGGCTGCCGAGCGCAGCGAGGCGGGGTTGGCTTCCTTTTTCGGCGGCGAAGCCGCTTCCGCTTTGCCTTCCCCATTGGGGAAGAGGGACCGCGCAGCGGTGGATAGGGTGCTCTCGTATATCGTCGACTTGAGACGCTTCCTCTTTCAGCTATATCGCCTACTTGAGGTGATCTTACTTTTTGCCCGCTGACCCCAGCGGCAAACCAGTCCCTTATTTCTTCGATGCTTTTCTGCAGTCTTCCACGAGCTGCTTGCCGAAGTCGCCCTGTTCCTGTTCGAACTTCTCGATGACAGAGGCGGTCGCATCCTGCCACAGCTTCACTTCATCTGCCGGAACCGTGTAGACATCCATGCCCTTGGCAGCGAGCTCCTTCAGGCAGCGGTCATCCTCCGACTTGGTCTCCTTACGGATCTCATCCCGGATCTCCTTAGCGACTTCATTCACCAGCTTCTGCTGATCCGGAGACAGCTTTTTCCAGGAGTTATCATTGATTGCGAGCAGGTAGCCGACATAGGAATGGTTCGTGGTGGTGAAGTACTTGCAGACTTCGTAGATCTTGCGGGACAGGATCGCCGTCTGACCGGAGGACTGTCCGTCGATGGTGCCATTCTTGATCGCCATGTACACTTCCGAAGAGCTCATGGTCGTCGGAGAAGCACCGAGTGCCTGGATGATGTCAGCCGAAGTCTCCGAGTAAGAACGGATCTTCAGGCCCTTGAAATCCTCCGGCTTTTCGATCTTTTTGGCATTGTTGCAGAACTGTACATAGCCATAGTCAGCCCAGATCAGCGGATGAACGCCCTTCTTTTCCATTTCTGCCGTCAGCTTCGAGCCCAAATCCCCATCGAGCGCATTATCAGCCGCTTCGATGGTCGGCAGGACGAACGGCAGATCGAGGACCTTGAGTGCCGGTACGACCATGGACCAGCGCGCGGTAGAGTTCAGACCGATATCCAGCCCACCGCTCATGAGCGCATCATTCATATTCTGGTCATTGTAGAGCTGTCCGGCCGGGTATACCTTGACCTCGATCGAGCCCTTGGATCTTTCATTGACCTCTTTGGCAAATTTTTCTACACTCTTGGACAGATGATGCTCGGACGGCAGCTGATATGCCAGCTTCAGCTCGACCTTCTGCCCATTGCCGGACGCTGCCGCCTTCTTATCTCCGCCGGACATGCCGCATCCCGTCATCATACCTGCCATTGCCAGAGCAGCCAGAGAAGCGGCTGCGATCTTCATCGATTTCTTACCCATCATAGATCTCCCTTTCTGCTATACTTACATCAACCTATAAAACACCCTTCTTGAATAAAGTCCTCGAGGGAGACAGCAGATTTCGCGACTACCTGCTGCCTCAAGCCCGCTCTCCCTTTCTCAGGTATCAAAAAACGCCCTGACTGATAAAAATCAGCCAGGGCGTAAACCTTCACGCGGTACCACCTCGCACTATACTCGGAGGCCTTGTAACGCTGCCAAACGCCGCATCCTACTTCATTCAGATACGGGACTTGCGGACGACTTTGTGAGGACCCTCTGCTGCCTTTCACCATACGACAGCTCTCTGCCAGAGAACCGATTCACTCGCTTCCGTTCCTTGTCTTTATTCAAAGTTAAGCTTGTGACAAGTATACACGCTGCATTTATGTTTGTAAAGAGGAAATTTTCAAGCTCACGAAAAGGACACGGCGCCCCGCGAGAGGAGAATGCCGCAAGTGGCATCCTCCTTTTGCTTACGATATAATGAAGAAACGATACCCCCTATGAGATCTCCTACACTTCGAGGTATATGATGACATTCATACAGCATTACGACTCCCCCCTTGGCGCCATCCTCCTCGCAGCGGATGACGTGGGCCTCACCGGCCTTTGGTTCGAGGGGCAGAAATACTTTGCCGCCACTCTCCCGGCAGAGGTACAGACAAAAGAAACGCCCGCGCTGAGAGAAGGCAGGCACTGGCTGGACCTATACTTTGCAGGAAAAGAGCCAAAGACCTCTCCGCCCCTCCATCTCATCGGCACTCCGTTTCGCCTTTCCGTATGGAAGATCCTCTCCGAGATCCCCTACGGAAAAACGATGACCTACGGAGACATCGCGCAAAGACTTGCCCAAGAGCGCGGCCTTCCCCACCTATCCGCTCGCGCCGTCGGAAGCGCCGTCGGAAGAAATCCCATCTCCCTCATCATCCCCTGCCACCGCGTCATAGGCAGGAACGGCCGCCTCACCGGCTACGCCGGAGGACTTCACCGAAAAGCCTATCTGCTCGCGATGGAGAGAAGACATGGAGATAGGGAGACGTTAGACTTGGAGACATTAGACTTCAGATTTCAGACATCTGATCTCTGACCTAGTCTCTAATCCCTAGTCACTAAAAACAGAAAGGACCCCATCATGACCCACATTCTCTTCGTCTGCCACGGCAACATCTGCCGCTCCCCCATGGCGGAATTCATCATGAAAGCGCTCATCCGCAAAGCCGGATGCGAGAAGGCGATCACCGTGGACTCTGTCGCAGCGACCACGGAAGAGATCGGAAATGATATGTACCCGCCCGCCAAGCGTATGCTCACGAAGAAGGGCATCCCCTTCTCTCCCCGCCGCGCCCGTCTCATCACGGCGTCGGACTATGCCCGTGCAGACTATATCCTCTGCATGGACGAGGAAAACCTCACCGACCTTGCCCGCCTGACGTGCGGCGATCCGGAGAAAAAAGTCTCTCTCCTCCTCTCCTGGGCAGGACGGCGCGCCGAGGTGGCAGATCCGTGGTATACGGGAAATTTCGAGGAGACGTATGAGGATATCCTCGAAGGCTGTGAAGCGCTGCTGAAAAGCATACGCCGGCAAGGCGTTGCCGGCTCTTGGTGAATGCTCGTTTGGCGATCGCTGCCAAGGGTCTTGCTTGGGATCTGTGATCCGCTTTTCCTTTATCCACAGAGTTGTTCACAGTTATTCACAAAACTGTGAATTGCGAAAGCCCCCTCTTCGCAGCTCCGACAATGAGCTGACTGTCACACTTGTCCATCTTAGATATACACAGAGAATTGTGAATATCTGTGAACAAGTGCGGAATGCTCACGCAGCCCTCTTGAAAAAGTCCAGATCATGTCGGACTGTCTCGCCTCCATGTCTTTGTTCACAGCTGTGGATTTTGTGAATAGCCTATTCACACCCCGATCTGCATCATTCATTTTTTTGTCAAGTCCGTGTCAAGAAGATGTCTCATCACGCAAAGGAGCGAGAAAAGAGGCAAAATAGCGAGATCGGGCGAGAACGGAGCTTCCGTCATCCTGTCCGCGCTGCGCGGATAGTGGGAAAAGAAGAGCGGAAAGCCTCTCCCCTTAGGATACAGGGATGAGCTTTCATATACCGCCCTTTCAGACGTGCGGTTTTATTTTTTCTCCATAGGATCCCTGTACACAAAAAAGGCGATGTGAAATAACGATCATCTCATTTTCGCGTTCCATCTGCCGCGGGGGACTTGCAGCTCTCATAGGAGTGACTGGGAAACCTTATCCCAGCTGTCTTTCATGCCATAGTCACCCTATCCGCCCCTTCCGGGCACCTTCCCCTAGAGAGGAAGGCTGCGATACGAGAATACCATCTTCTAAAAAAGGCGGTGAAGCCGCCACGAGAGCCCTGAACCTTGAACCAAATGAAAGCAAAATAAAAAGGGGCTGTGAAGAAATGCGGATTCATTTCTTCACAGCCCCTTTTTCATGCTATATGGATTTCTTATTTCTTTTCTTCTTCGATGGGATAGTCCTGCAGAGCATCGTATCCTTCTTCACCGGTGCGGATCTTCACCGCATTGTCAATGGTGGAGACAAAGACCTTGCCATCGCCATACTTGCCGGTGTACAGAGCCTTCTTCGCTACCTCGATGATGGTGCGGGGAGAGATCTTGGATACCACGATGTCGATGCGGACCTTCGGCAGAAGTTTTGCCGAGACGGCAGCGCCGCGGTACATCTGGGTCTGTCCTTTTTCAAGGCCGTAGCCCAGCGCTTTCGTGACGGTCATGCCTGTGATGCCGATGGCTTCCATGGCAGCCTTCAGGATCTCGAAGCGCTTATCCGAAGTAATAATGGTGACGCAGTAGAGGCGGTGTCCATCGGCCGGCAGTTCCTTCGGCACAATCTTTTCTGCTTCTGCCTTCTTCTCTTCTGCGAGCGGGACTTCGACGGCATCCTTCGGCGCCTTGCCTGCTTCCAGTGCTTCGACGGTGGTGTCCGGTGCCATCATGAAGTCTGCATACGCAGAGACGAGGCCGTGTTCTTCAAAGTCAAGGCCATTGATTTCTTCTTCGCGGGTAACGCGCAGACCATTCGTGGCTTTGATAATGCGGAATACAATGTTGATCGCAATGAATACATAGATGGCTACGACGACAACGCCAAGGACCTGGATCATGAGGAAATGCGGATTTCCTGTGTAAAGGAGGCCGTCTTTGACAGAGAAGAAGCCTGTCAGGATGGTGCCAAGCGCGCCGCACACGCCGTGCGCGGAGATGGCGCCGACTGGGTCATCGATCTTCATTTTCTGATCGACAAATTCGACTGCATAGACGATCGCGATACCAGCGATGACGCCGATCCAGAAGGAACCGGCAACGGAAACGACATCCGTGCCTGCGGTGATGGCTACGAGACCGGCAAGACCACCGTTCAGTGTCATAGAAACATCCGGTTTGCCATATTTCACCCAGGTGAGAAGCATGGTGGTGACAGCACCGGCAGCGGCTGCCATATTCGTGGTGACCATGATGCTGCCGACGGAGAGGATCGTATCATCGCCGGTCATGGAAACGGTGGAGCCGCCATTGAATCCGAACCAGCCCATCCACAGGATGAACATGCCAAGGCAGGCAAGAGTAATGGAGTGACCGGGGATCGCATTGACGCTGCCATCCTTGTTGTACTTGCCAATTCTTGGTCCAAGCAGAGATGCACCGACCAGAGCGCAGACGCCGCCGACCATGTGTACACAGGTGGATCCGGCGAAGTCATGGAAGCCGAGCTCGGAGAGCCAGCCGCCGCCCCAGATCCAGTGTCCGGAGATCGGATAGATCAGGAGAGAGATCACAACAGAATAGATGCAGTAGGAGGAGAATTTCGTACGTTCTGCCATCGCGCCGGAGACGATCGTCGCAGAGGTCGCACAGAAGACGGTCTGGAAGAAGAGGTAGACCAGCGGAGGATAGCCTGCATCGCCCGTGTCATAGTGAGTGACGAAGAGATCCGGCGTGCCGATGATGCCGCCGATGTCTTCCCCGAACATGAGACCGAAGCCCAGGATCCAGAAAACGATGGTGCCAAGTGCAAAGTCCATGAAATTCTTCATGACGATGTTGCCTGCATTCTTTGCTCTCGTGAGCCCAGTCTCCACCATCGCAAATCCCGGCTGCATGAAGAATACCAGGATAGCCCCCAGCAGTGTCCAAGTCGTATCCGCAGAGGAGTACTTTCCCTCCGCATCCGCCGCCATGATCATGGTCGGCGTGCACAAGGCCGCCGCCAGGAGCGGCCATTTGGCTAAAATTTTTCTCATTTTTACCACACCCTTCTAAAAAAGAAATAAGAATTTTCCCGTACATAGAGAAAGCCCGGACCTATGTCCGGGCTTCATTGTCCAAAAGAAAAAGTCTCGATGCCCCTGCATCAAGACCTCTTTGTCCTCTGTGTACTTGTCATTCATTGCTGAATATGCAGATATGATAACGCTAAGAGCCGCCGCCGTCAAGAGGGAAAATGGGAAAATTTGTCAGAAAAGGAAAATGGGGCTAGCCCGTGGAGGTGTGCTGCGCCTTGACCACGAATGAAAACCTCGCTTGAATGAGAAATTCGAAATGCGAAATGAGTGACTGGTGACTTGTGACTTGTGACTGGTAGCTAGGGATTAGGGATTAGGGATTAGAAGCAAGCGGTGATTGAAGTAGCGCAGTTGGCACGCTGACCGTTCTGCAAGAAGGATCTCTCGGCTACGCTCGAGATGACGATAGCGCGAAGCACTATCAAAATTCCGCGGCGCTCCATTATTTTATGCGCCGCACCACCATTTCGCATTTCTCATTTCTAATTTCTCATTCAAGCGAATCTCTCAAACGGAATCAAAGGGCAGTACGCCCCATGGGCTAAGTTTGAAAGCAGGGATGAGTAGCTAGGGATTGAGGATTGGGGATTAGGAGTGACTAGCGACTGGTGACTAGTGACTTGAATACCGCCTTCGGGCATCGCCCTATTTATACTCTGCGGCGAAGCCGCCACCTTCATTCCTCATTCCTCATTCCTAATTTATGCGAAGCTTTCATCCCCAATCAAAGGGTGGCACACCCCGGGGCTAACCCTGAACCCGCCAACCTGAACCCCTGAACCCATTACAAATTTCCCTCTTGACTTCCCATCCCCGAAAGTGTATAGTAGTTTCAACTTCATAAAGGCAGTGAAGAGAAGAGTACATGAAGGACGCTGGCAAAGAGAGCTCCACCTGGTGAGAAGGAGCGCAGACGAATCCATGGAAGATGGCCTCTGAGCCTGGCATGCTGAATGATGAAGCAGCCCGGGA
>JAJWRZ010000154.1:0-4535 GCA_021633965.1 Dialister sp. | reverse complement strand
AGAGCGCCAGCCTTCCAAGCTGGTTACGAGGGTTCGATTCCCTTCACCCGCTCCAGAAACGATCCGCTCTTGGGGCGGGCTTTTTTATTGCCTGAAATGACTGGCGCCTGCCTTTCGTGCATCCAAGGGAAAGGCTGATCCTGCGATTTTCCGGCATTTCCTTATCCCCGTTTCCGAAATATGATAAGATAGTAGCAATAGCAGTGGAGGTGGATCACGATGGCATACACAGAAGCGGAATTGATCGGTCAGATGGAGAAGGATCTCGCGCGTCCGGGCGAGCTGTATGTAAAGGACTATATACAAGAGGGCGGGACGGCGAGTGATACAGGGCGCTCCTATGAGGACATCATCAGCACGTATCTCGTCTCTCACGCTGAAGCACTGAAAATGACAGATACGAATTGGGGCATGGTGCATACCGCTATCGGCAAGACTTCCGAGCGAGGGAGCCGCATGGCGCAGAAGCTGCTTTTAGAAAAGGACTTTTTCCATGCCATTCCGCTGGACGGAGATGTGCGTCTGACAGATGGGACGATGGCGGAGATCGGATACTTTGATTTTATGACGCTCGATAAAGAAGGAAAGAGCCTCACACTTTTTGAGATCCGGCCATATCCGGAAAAAGAAAAGCCGCTTTCGCGTCTCCTTCGCTGCTGGAGCCTCAAGACCTCACTGAACAAAGCGCTTCTTTTGCAGATGCTCGGCATGGAAAAGCTGCCGCGGATCTCCATCGTGACGCTCATCACCGGCGGAGGAAGTGATCACTTCACGCCTGCGGGGAGACAGCCGGTGCCTCTTCCTCTGAAGCAGCTGGGCGGGATGCTCGGTGTTTTTTGCCTTTATCTCTTTCACGGCCTGTACGGCGTCCCCGTGAGCGGAGCGCAGGCGCCGGCGCAGATGACGCGTGCGGAGCTGCTCTCGCTCCTGGAAAAAGATGCCAAGCATCCGGAGCTTCTGTATCAGAAGGACTATATCAATCGATTCGGCCTCACGGCGGATACGAAGGAGCCGTACGCGGCTGTCGCAGCCGGCTGGCTCACCGGGCATCGGGATCTGTGGATGGGGGTAGCGCATGGTCTTTACCGATTGGTCGAAGGGAATCGCGTCAGCATCATGATGAAGGATCCCGATCTCCAAAGGATCCGCAAGCAGCGCGTCTTTCCGCCTTTCGGCGAAGTGCTGCCTGTCGCACTTGTGCTTTTGGGAAATCGGTCGCAGGAGCTTGGACGCCCCTCTATGCTGCTCTATGATGGAAATCCGTCAGGGACGGGGACGTACTCTCTCGTGAGAGCGCTCGAAAGGGTCGATCCGTCCGACAGCCTGCTTCGGAGCGTACTTCGTGCGTTCACGCATCTCGTGCTGGTCGATCGGAAGAAGCTGATGGCAGATCTTCGGCTGCCGGAGGAAACGACGCTGGAGGTACGCCTCGTCGTAGGAAAGGGGATGCAGTACGATCTCTTTTTGCGGGATCTCCCCTTCGTAGAGCCGCTCATGAAGGCCATGGGCATCGGACTCATCACGATGGGAGAAGGATATGAGGCGATGTATTGAGGGGGATTTTAGTGACTGGCGATTGGACATCAGCTGCCAGTCATCGGCCACTATTTATAAAACCTTGAACCTTCCCTTCGTTCCCTATATAATAAGAAGAAATAAAAATGTAAGGAGAGCAACCATCCATGGGATTTTTTGATAAAAAGCACGAATCCGACACCCCGATCGGAAACCTGAGAGCGCACATCGGTACCTACATGTACTTTGTCAAAGTGGGCAAGTCGAAGTTCAAGCACAAGGGACGCATTGGCGAGATCTTTGCGGATATGGACAACACCCAGTTCCTTTTCAATCAGGCGACAATGGGGACTATGTATGATTTCAAAAAGAAACTCGACTATGCCCTTTGGGATGCAGCCGTTCATAAATACACCGAAGACATGGAAGCCCTGAAGGCAGAACTGCTCAAGGTCGTCGATCAGGAAGAGGCAGCGCCGAAGGAAGAAGCACCGAAGGAAGAGGAAGCAGTAGAAGTCGCTCCAACGGAAGAGGAGACAGGCGACTGGAAATCCTCCATCAAAGGACAGATGGCGGCTGCGGAAGAGAAGGCGAAGAAGGAAGCCGAGCGCAAGAAGCGCGAAGCTGAGGCAGAGGAAGGCTTCGAGGTCGATGCCAGCGAAGAAATGACCGAGGCCGACTGCCGCGAGCTCTGGCGCATCCTTCAGGGACTCGAAAGAGAATTCCAGGAAATGAAGAGCATTGCAGACGACTGGTTCACCGTACACGGTAAAGGCAATGGCTGCTTTGCAGCACTCGCCATGATGGCTCTTGTCCCTGTGGGTGCGATCTATGGGATCTGTCAGATGCTGTAAATGAGGAATGGATGTGCGGCACGCATACTAAGGAAGCGGCCGATCATGCGCTTCGCTCTCCTTTGGATCCTGAGAGCCTGCTGCCTCTTCACCATGACGGTAAAGGGAAAATGGACCGATGTGCCTGCCCGGCCCCACTTCCTTATAATAACTTTTCTCGAGAGGGTGTACATTTACCCTCACCTATGGTATGATAATGCAAGAAATCTTGGTTTCAGGGAGGTGACATCATGTCCAAACACATCGTTACAATCAACAAGTCTTCTCTGCAGGACTCCATCAAATTCGAAGGCTGCAGTGAATGTCAGACTTCCTGCCAGTCCGCTTGCAAAACAAGCTGCACCATTGGCAACCTGATCTGCACAGAACAGGAAGAAGCAGAAGCAAAGAGAGCATAAGCTGATGCACGGCCAAGCCCCCGGCCTTGAGACCGGGGGCTTTTCTTGTGAGAGAATGGATGAGGGTGGAAGGGAAATAGCATCAGAATTTTCGGCGCTTCCTGATCGGCTGCGCCGCACCATCCCTTTGAAGCCATAAAACTGTTGAGCCCTTCCAGACCATAAGCCTTAACTGATATACCAGCAAGCAATCAATAAAAGGAGAATAACATTTCATGGATTACAACGTTAAGCCAATGATCCACCGTTTCCAGCAGAACGGCATGAATATCGTCATGGATGTGAACAGCGGCATCGTACATGTCGTCGATGATGTGACGTACAAGGTCCTCGCATATTACAATGGAACCAACCGGGGAATGGTTCTGGCGAATCTGGCCAAAGACTACGAAGAGGCCGAACTCAATGAAGTCATGGATGACCTTGATGAACTCATCGCCAAAGAAGTGCTCTTCGCACCGATGGATAAGAATTACAAAATGGCGATCGAAGACCGTCCGATCATCAAAGCACTCTGCATCAATATTGCTCATGACTGCAATCTGCGCTGCCAGTACTGCTTCGCCGGACAGGGCGGCTATGGCCAGTGGCGCATGCTGATGAGCTTCGACGTTGCCAGAAGAGCTGTCGATTTCCTCATCGCACACAGCGGTCCGCGTGAACACTGCGAGCTTGATTTCTTCGGCGGTGAACCGCTCATGAACTGGCATGTCGTACAGCAGACCATCGACTATGTACACAAGCAGGAAAAGAAGCACGGCAAGAAGATCAAGATGTCCCTCACCACGAATGGCCTTCTGCTCGACAAGGAAAAGGTAAAATATCTGACAGACAATCACATCAGTCTCATCCTGTCGCTTGACGGCCGCAAGGAAATGCATGACCGTATGCGTCCGGGTGTCCATGGCGAAGGCACCTATGATGAGATCGTGAAGAATCTCCAGTACTGCGTGGCGAACCGCAAGGGCGAGGAATACTATGTCCGCGGTACCTTCACCCGTTACAATATGGACTTTACGACCGACGTCATCGACATGATCGACAAGGGCTTCCCGGCTGTATCCATGGAACCGGTCGTCGGCGAAGACACTGCCGACTACTCCATCAAGGAAGAGGATCTGCCGCGCGTCAAAGCGGAATATGACCGCCTCGCCAAGCTCTTCATCGCAAGAGAAGAAGAAGGCCGTCCATTCTTCTTCTTCCATTTCAATATGGACCTCTGGAAGGGCCCCTGCCTCCCGAAGCGTCTTCGCGGCTGCGGTGCCGGTCACGAGTATCTCGCCGTCGTACCGAATGGCGATATTTACCCCTGCCACCAGTTCGTCGGACGAGAAGGCTACGTCATCGGCAACGTCTATGAAGGTCTCAAGAACTTCAAGATGATGCGCGACTTCCGCATGAACCACGTCTTCAGCAAGCCGGAATGTGTCGACTGTTGGGCGAAATTCTTCTGCTCCGGCGGCTGCCATGCGAATAACGAAGCATTTGCCGGCGACATTCATAAGCCGTACCACATCACCTGCGAGATCCAGAAGAAACGCGTAGAATGCGCGATGATGATCCAGGCGTACAATGAAATGAAGAAACCAAAGGTCATGGCGCAGCCAGGCACCTACCAGGCAAAGAAGGAAGCCATGGAAGAGAAATAAGAGCCTGTAACTGAGAAAGGCTTTGCAGGAAGAGTGATAGTCCCGCAGGATCTTTCAGGCATAGAGGGGCTGTGAAGAAATGAATCCTCATTTCTTCACAGCCCCTTTTTACTTTGCTT
>JAJWRZ010000153.1:0-4538 GCA_021633965.1 Dialister sp. | reverse complement strand
CCTATATGCTGCTTTTTCTTCATGCGGGTATGCTGGCGGAAAGATAAGGATCATATTCGCTTGTGATAGGGCAGAAACAACGCTCTGCAGCGAAGCTTGTGATTCCACGGCAGGGCGTTTGTTGTTTGCAAGAAATGGAGCCTGGGAAGATACGGGAAAAGTTTTCTTACTTGGCAGCGATACATTGATTGATAAATTTATCGATAAATAGTACAATGAGAACAGGAGGATACGACTATGGAAAATTTAGTGCCGGCTTTAAGAAACACGATCCCGATCAGCTTATTTAATAAAGGGATGGCGGGGAAGATTTTCAAAAGTGTCAAAGAAAATGGCTCCAAGGTTGTGATGAAGAACAATGTACCGGAATGCGTTCTCATGTCGCCCGAGAGCTATCTTGCAATGACTGAAAAACTGGAAAACGCTGAACTGCTTGCACTCGCGCTGCATCGGATCGAGAATGGGGCTTTTTCGCAGACCAAAGACTGGGATAAAGTGCGAAAAGAACTTGGAATCTCATCCGAAGATCTTGCGGATGTTGATGATGCTGAGGTGGAATTCGAATGATATGGCATGTTCGTTTTTCCACTTTTGCAGAAAAGGATTGGAAAAGCTTTGATCGCTACCATCAGAAAGTCATTGATAAGGCTATCCAGAAAGTGATGAAGAACCCGACGGCGGATGGTTATGGAAAGCCACTGGCGAATCTGAGCGGAAGTCATCTGCATGGTTTGTATAAGATCAAACTTAAAAAATCCGGCATTCGGATCGTCTACGCGCTGATTGAGGTGGAAGGCGAGATGCTGATTATTATTATCGGTGCGAGAGCGAATGATGATGTGTATGATCTTGCGGCGAAACGCTATGCACGAATGAAAAAAGATGAAAAAATCTGAAGACAACAACAGCAGAACAAAGGAGGCAAGCCTGGCAGGCTGCCTCTTTTTGTTATGCTGCATTTCGGAGCAAGGCAATAAGTTTTCGCAACTTTCTCACGCAAAAAGCTCCCAATTATGCTATACTTGAAGCAAATATAAATCA
Source organism: Dialister sp. (assembly GCA_021633965.1). GTDB lineage: Bacteria > Bacillota > Negativicutes > Veillonellales > Dialisteraceae > Dialister. The sequence continues at coordinate 3,497 of JAJWRZ010000153.1, read as the reverse complement.
TGGGGACAACAGGCGCGAGCCGCGTCTTTTGACACCCTTTACCCTGTGGCGCGGCGTTCGTGCTGCGCGGCACATGATTTCGACCTCACGGAAGGGAGACACTATGAAGTTTCTGGTTTGTATCAAACAGGTCGTCGACACGTCGAAGATGGAAGTCGATCCGACCACAGGAAGACTGAAAAGAAATAATGCGAACAGCATCATGAACCCGCTGGATCTCCATGCGCTGGAAGCGGCTTTCTCGCTGCGTGATGAAGTGGGCGGTACGGTGACGGTCATCACCATGGGTCCCCCGCAGGCAGCCGCTGTCCTGAAAGATGCGGTCGCTATGGGCGCTGATGAGGTATACCTCGTGACGGATCGCGCGTTTGGCGGCGCGGATACTCTCGCGACGAGCTACACGCTGGCTAAGGCGATCGAGAAGCTGGGAACATTCGATCTCATTTTCTGTGGGCAGGAGTCCATCGACAGCAATACGGCGCAGATCGGACCGGAAATCGCTGCGACGCTCGGTATCGCGGATGTGAGTGCAGCCGTAGGCATTTCCTATGAGAAGGAAGGCTTCCTGACTGTGAAGCGCCAGATCGGTGGGAATATCGAGGTGCTCGAGCTTGCTCTTCCGGCGGTCGTCACTGCGACGGAAGCGCTGAACCATGCGAGATACCCGAGCATCAAGGGTCTCCTCAAGAAGGACGAAGTGGAGATCGGAAATCTCACGGCAGCCGATCTGCCGGTCGATCCGGCGCGCATCGGCATGAAGGGCTCTCCGACGCAGGTCCGTCAGGTCCGTCCGGTCGTGCCGCCGAAAAAAGAAAATCTCCGCATCGAAGGAAAGACGACGGAAGAAGCTGTGGATCTCTTCCTCTCGGCTATGCAGAAACTGAAGGTCATCTAAGGAGGGGCGAAATGGATTTTTCTGAACACAAAGGTATTTATGTCATCGGGGCGCTTGCGAATGGCAAGATCCAGAAGGTCACCGGTGAACTGACCGGCGAAGCCCGCGTGCTGGCTGACCAGCTGGGAGAAGAAGTCGCGGTCGTCCTCATCGGCGCTGATCTCAAGGATCCGGCATCCTCGCTGATTTCCCTCGGCGCGGATAAGGTCTATGTGATCGATCATCCGCTCCTCTCCCACTATGATGGGAAAGCGTACCAGAAAGCACTGGCGCCGTTTCTCTTGGAGAAGAAACCCGATACCATCATCTTTGGTGCGACGCCGTTCGGCCGTGATCTCGCTCCGCGTCTGGCAGCAGAGCTCGTCTGCGGCGTCACGGCAGATGTGACGGAGCTTTCGGCAGATACCGAGAAGGGGCTCGTCATCTGGTCGCGTCCGGCGATGGATGGGAACATCATGGCGGACATCGTATCTCCGGACTATCGTCCTCAGGTCGGTACCGTCCGTCCTGGCATCTTCAAGTATCCGGCAGCGGATGCGTCCCGCACGGGGGAGGTCATTTCTCTCCCTGTTTCCCTCGAAGAGAAGGATCTCGGCACGGTACTGAAGGAAATCATCGCAGGGGAGAAGGACAGCCATCCGGTCGAAAACGCAAAGGTCGTCGTCGCAGGCGGCCGCGGCATCCGCACGGAAGAGGAATGGGCGAAGGTGCATGAGCTAGCGGATCTTCTAGGAGCGGCTGTCGGATGCAGCCGTCCGATCGCAGAACTCGGCTGGGAGCCGCATACCCATCAGATCGGACAGACCGGCAAGGGTGTCGCCCCGAAGATCTATTTCGCACTCGGCATCTCGGGCGCGATGCAGCACATGTGCGCAGTCAATGCGGACATCGTCATCGCGGTCAATAAGGACCCGAAGGCGCCGATCATGGAAATGGCAGACTACGCTGTCGAAGCGGATCTGAAGGATTTCCTCCCGCTCCTCATTGAAAAGATCAAAGCACTGAAAAGCAAGTGAGGGATGAATGGTCAGGAATTGGGGACTGGGAGTCTCGAGTGACTGGTGACTAGTGACTGGTGACTAGTGACTGGTGACTGGATTAGAAAAATCTTTTCTCGTATCGTCATTTCGAGCGAAGCGAGAAATCTTTGTTGTTCGCGGTCAAACGAATCCTGTCAGAAAAGCTCAAACGGGAAACCTGCTTTTTAAGAAACCTTCGGGCATCGCCACATCCATACTCTGCGGCACTTCTATGTTTTTATGCGCCGCACCAACCCCCTTTGAACCTCTTGAACCTATAGAACCCGCTGAACCTCTTTCGCAGGCAATCAAGAGGCAGAACGCCCCAGTGGTAATATCCCTCATAAGCCATAATAATAACAATTTGTTACGGAGGTGAGACGTATGGCAGAAAGAAAAACTACCATATACTACAATCACAATTTCTATTATGATTTCTCCCAGATCATCGCGGCAGATGACAGAGGACTCCAGTTTGGTGACGGATGCTATGAATGGATCCGCGTCTACAAAGGCCATCCGTTTGCTCTTTCCTATCACACCGACCGTCTGTACCGCTCCATGCGTCTTTTGGGCATTCGTCCCGTGACAGCACCGGACGAATTCACCGAGATCGTGGAAACCGTCGTCGAAGAAAGCGGCATCGAAGAAGGCTATGTGAAGATCATCGTCACCCGCGGACAGGGCGATCATGATTTCCTGATCCCTGCCAGAAATCAGCTGCGCCCGAATGTCTTGGTCTACGCCAAACCGATCAGTCTGGATGCCATTGCCAAAGTGCAGGATGGCGTGAAGTGCATCACGATGAAAGATGATCGCGGACACCACTGCGACATTCTTTCCCTCTCTCAGGTGGATAACCTTCTCGCACGTCAGGACGCACTGAAGCAGGGGTGCTACGACGGCATCTTCATCCGAGACGGCCTTCTGACCGAAGCCACCCACTCGAATGTCCTTATCGTCAAGGCGGGCGTCATCTGGACCCCGGGCACGAATGAATTCATGACTCGCGGCATCACCCGCTCCCTCGTCCTTTCCCGCGTCGCTCCGACTGCCGGTGTCACCTCCATCGATGATGCGACAGATCCGGTCTGCCTCGAAGATATGATGAATGCGGAAGAAGTCTTCCTCACGAATTCTCAGGACGGCATCATCCCGGTCCTCTCCATCGACGGAAAGCCGATCGGCAATGGAGAAGTCGGCCCTGTCACCCGTAAGATCCAGCAGCACTATGCGCATCTCATGAGCGACGGTTTGCCGTAACAGGTCAATGCATACTATAAAAAACGGGGCTGTGAAGAAATGAATCTTCATTTCTTCACAGCCCCGTTTTACTTTGCCTTCATTTGGTTCAGGGTTCAAGGTTCAAGGTTCAGGGCTCTTGTGGCGGCTTCGCCGCCTTTTTTTAGAAGATGGTATTCTCGTATCGTCAAAGCGAATACAGGATACGTAGAGAAAAAGAATAACGATGGACAAAGCCTTCCCCTCGAGGGGAAGGTGGCGAGCGGAGCGAGCCGGATAGGGTACTAGCGGTATGAAAAAGAGCGGGAAAGATCGTCTCAAGTGCGTCGTTTACGAAAGCA
>JAJWRZ010000005.1:21283-29027 GCA_021633965.1 Dialister sp. | reverse complement strand
CCTGAGGGATGCCTCCATCAACTTGAACCATTCTTACTTAATTTCGATAGCGGAGCAGTCGAGACTGAAGAAGTAAAGGCCACAACCTGCGAGTGCTGCCGTCACACGGAACGGACGGAGCGGGAAAGAAAACGGCTGATGACGCGGCTCAAGACCATGGAGGGACAGATCCGCGGGATCGAGAGGCTGGTAGAGAATGATGCCTACTGCCCCGACATCGTGATGCAGGTCTCTGCCGTGTCAAATGCGCTGAACAGCTTCAACAAGCTCCTTCTTGCGGCCCATATCCGCGGCTGCGTCGCCGAAGATATTCGTGAAGGCAAGGAGGATAAAGTCGATGAGCTCTGCGCGATGCTGGAGAAATTGATGAAGTAGAAAGGAGCGGCGTCATTTCGCGTGAAGTGAGAGGAAGCCGGACTTTGTACGAACCAATGGCAGATCGATTTCTGGTGCTTCCTTTCATAGGAAGAAGCAGAATCGTTGACTTGTTTTTTTAGAAAGGGGGATGGGGAAGGAAAGGGAGAGCGCAGCTGAGGCTCTCGCCGCTCCTTCCCCGCAAGACCCATAGGATCTGATGACCCGTGTGCTGACCACTTTCCCGGATCGTGGTGCTGACAGGGTGTGGCAGTTTGGAGGTGGATCGTGGATCACGAAACAAATAAAAAACAGTATCTGGTGACCGGTATGACGTGTGCGGCGTGTCAGGGTCATGTGGAGCGGGCGGTGAAAAAAGTGCCCGGCGTTTCCAAGGTCTCCGTGGCTCTTTTGACGAATTCAATGATCGTCGAGGGGACGGCCGGAGCGGACGACGTGGTGCGTGCGGTGGAGAAGGCAGGCTATGGAGCTTCGCCCATGGGAGATACGAGGGCAAAAGGCAGTCCGCTGATCTCTGCCGAAGAGGAAGCACTGAAGGATCGAGAGACGCCGCGGCTGATGAAGCGCCTCATCTGGTCCGTCCTTTTTCTGGTGCTTCTCATGTACATCACGATGGGGCATAATATGCTTTCTTGGCCGGTACCGGCATTTCTGGATCACAACCATCTGGGACTGGCGCTTTCGCAGATGCTGCTCGCGCTCTTTGTGCTGGTGATCAATCGTGACTTTTTCATTTCCGGTATCCGCTCGCTCTCGCAGGGCGCGCCGAATATGGATGTGCTGGTCGCGATGGGATCGGGGATCTCCTTCCTCTGGTCACTCTACATCTTCTACCGGATGACATGGCTCATCACCAATGGTGTGTCGAACATGAATATCATGCCGCTTTACCATGATCAGCTCTATTTCGAGTCTGCTGCGATGATCCCCGCACTCATCACTGTGGGAAAGCTCCTCGAAGCTCTGTCGAAAGGGCGCACGACGGATGCGCTGAAGTCGCTCATGAGGATGGCGCCGAAGGAGGCGCTGCTCCTCCGAAACGGAGAGGAGATCCGTCTCCCTGTGAGCGAGGTCAGAGTGGGGGACATCTTTCTGGTGAAGCCGGGCGAAGCGGTCCCTGCCGATGGAGAGATCCTGTCGGGGACGGCAGCGCTTGATGAGGCGGCGCTGACGGGCGAGTCGGTGCCGGTCGACAAGGGGATCGGCGATGCCGTGCGTGCGGCCTCGATCAATACGAATGGATACATCCAGGCGAAAGCGATGCGCGTGGGTGAGGATACGTCCTTTGCGCAGATCATCCGCATGGTGAGTGAGGCGGGGATGACGAAAGCGCCGATCGCCCGTATGGCAGACAAGGTCTCCGCCGTCTTTGTGCCTGCGGTCATTGGCATCGCTGCCCTCGTCTTCGTGGTGCATCTGGCATGGGGAAGTAGCGTGCAGGAGGCCCTGACCTATGCTATCACCGTCCTCGTGATCTCCTGCCCCTGTGCGCTGGGACTTGCCACGCCGGTCGCGATCATGGTAGGAAATGGTCTGGGCGCGAAGAATGGCATCCTTTTCAAGACGAGTGAAGCGATGGAAATGACGGGTCGCATAGAGATCGCGGCGCTCGATAAGACAGGGACGCTCACCGAGGGCGCACCCCGCGTGACAGACATCGTACCCAAGGACGGTGTTTCGGAGGAGGAGCTTCTTCAGGCAGCGTATGCGCTGGAACGGAGATCGGAGCATCCGCTCGCACGCGCCATCGCCGATCTTGCGGAAGAGAGAGGGATCAAAGCAGAAGAGATCACGGATCTTCTCATCCTTCCGGGAAAGGGTCTCACAGGCAAGCAGCAGGGGAAAACGCTCTTTGGCGGCTCCCTTGCCTACATCACATCTCTGACAGATACTACTTCTCTTCGTGCCCGTGCGGACGCACTCTCCGAAGAAGGGAAGACACCGCTTCTTTTTATGAAGGACGGTATGCTTCTCGGGCTCATCGCTGTCGCAGATGTTCTCCGGAAGGATTCGGCCAAGGCCGTGCAGGAGCTGCACGCGATGGGCATCGAGGTCGTCATGCTGACGGGAGACAATGAAAAGACGGCTCGTGCCATCGGAGAGGCAGCCGGCGTCGATACCATCCTATCGGGGGTCCTCCCGGAAGGGAAGGAAGCGGCTGTCAGGAAGCTGGCAGAGCGCGGGCATGTCCTCATGATCGGCGACGGCATCAATGACGCACCTGCTCTCACACGTGCCGACGTCGGTATGGCGAGCGGACACGGGCCTGACGTCGCGATCGACTCCGCCGATGTGGTACTCATGAATTCGCGCCTGACGGACGCGACGGCAGCCATTCGCCTTTCAAGAAAGACACTGCGAAATATCCACGAGAATCTCTTCTGGGCTTTCGCCTACAATGCGCTTTTGATCCCCATGGCAGCGGGGCTGTATCCGGGGATCTCCTTAGAGCCCATGTGGGCGGCGGCAGCGATGTCACTTTCCAGTCTCAGCGTGTGCCTGAATGCGCTCCGTCTCGGCCGTGTGAACATCCATGATGCATCTCATGACAAGCCTCTCAGGCATCGCGTGGGCGTTAAGGAAAAAGAATTCACTCCCGTGAAGGAGGAAAGCCCCGGCTGCGCCATCATCCATGTCGAGGGCATGATGTGTGAGAACTGCGAAGCGCATGTGAAGAAAGCATTGGAGACTCTCCCCTCCGTTACCTGTCTGAAAGCCGATGCAAAGACAGGGAAGGCGACCATCAGCTACACCCTGCTGCCCCGGGAAGCCGACCTCAGGAAGGTTCTGGAAGCAGCAGACTATACATATAGATCGATTCAATTTTCAAAGGAGGAAAACGAAATGAAAGAAACAGTCAAAATCGAAGGCATGATGTGCGGTCATTGCGAAAAGGCGGTGAAGGCAGCACTGGAAGCGCTGGAGGGCGTGGAAAAGGCAGACGTCTCTCACGAGAAGGGCACGGCGATCCTGACACTTTCCAAAGAAATCCCCGACGCAGACATCCGGAAAGCGGTCGAAGATAAGGACTACACCTTCAAAGGGATCGAAAAATAACCCGGGACGTGTGCGGCAGAGTGCGCTCTCCTTTTGCCAAAGTCAGGGGTCAGGCGTGAGCATGGCATGGGGATCCTTATACCTGCCATTTCAGGGGGCTTCTCTCCGGTCGTATGAAAATGCAGCACTGCGAGCTGACGATGGCCGGATCAGAATTTCACTGACTGCTTACTTGTCATTGACGGCATGTCGATAGGTATGCTACAATACATACTATCGATATGCCGGAGTGGCGGAATGGCAGACGCACCAGACTCAAAATCTGGCGATGGCGACATCGTGCGGGTTCAAGTCCCGCCTCCGGCACCAAATGATCCGAACCTTTCTGGAAGAGAGGTTCGGATTTTTTTGATTGGAATAGGTGCAATGGTTAGCCCACGGGCGTACTGCCCATTGATGGTGAGTGAAAGCTCTGATCGAATGAGAAATTAGAAATGAGAAATGCGAAATGGTGGTGCGGCGCATAAGAATATAGAAGCGCCGCGGACTATAAAAAATGGCGATGCCCGAAAGTGGCATTTAGTCACCAGTCACCAGTCACTAGCTACTAATCCCTGCCAACCATTTTTCTGAAAGGATCTTATCATGGACATCTTATCCATCGGAGAAATACTGATCGACCTCACGCAGACCGGGGTGAATGCAAAGGGCGTGCCGCTCTATGCGGCAAATCCGGGCGGCGCGCCGGCGAATCTGTCTGTCGCGGCAGCGAGGCTCGGGGTGAGGACGGCCTTCATCGGCAAGGTCGGGGATGATGCCTTCGGGCGTTACCTGACGGACGTTCTCAAAAAGGATGGCGTCGACGTGTCTGCGCTTGCCGTCGATGCCATGCACCCGACGAGCCTTGCCGTCGTCTCTATCGATGCAAACGGGGAACGGAGCTTCACGTTTTACCGGAGATCCCATGCGGATACCATGCTTATGGAGGAGGAGATTCAGGATTTTCTCCTGAAACAGGCGCACATGATGCATTTCGGCTCGGTGTCCCTGACGGCGGAGCCGGCCCGCAGCAGTGTGCTCTCTGCCATCCGCCGCGCGAGATCCTATGGCGCGGTCATCACCTATGATCCGAACTACCGTGCCCGTCTCTGGGATGATCCGCGGGAGGCGATCATCGCGATGCGCCAGCCGCTGCCGCTCGTGGATATTCTCAAGGTGTCCGAAGAAGAGCTTCCGCTCCTTTCTGGCTCGGAGGACTGGGAGGAAGGGAGCCGGCGCCTGATGGAGAAGGGCATTTCCCTCATCCTTGTGACGCTCGGAGAGGCAGGCTGCTTCTACCGGCTCGGGCATTTGACCGGCCGCGTCCACGGCTTCCCTGCGAAAGTTGTCGATACGAATGGGGCGGGAGACACGTTCTTCGGTGCGGCTCTTTCCAAGCTTTGCCGTGAAGATCTCAGCCGTCTTTCGCAGGAGCGCTTGGAAGACATCCTTACCTTTGCAAACCGTGCGGCCAGCCTTTCGACGACCAGAGCCGGCGCGATCCCTGCGATGCCTCGACTGGGAGAATTGGAGTGACTAGTGACTGGGGACTAGTAGCTAGGGATTAGGAGTGACTGGGACTAGTGACTAGGGATTGGGGATTAGGAGTCTCGAGCGACTGCTGATGCTCTCGTATCGTCATTTCGAGCGAAGCGAGAAATCTTTGTCATTCGCGGTCAGGCAGTCAATGTTTGGAAAGCTCAAAACGGGAAACCTGTTCTCAAAGAAACCTTCGGGCATTGCCACTATTGATACTCCGCGGCGCTTCTGATTTTTATGCGCCGCACCATCCCCGTTGAACCCCTTGAATCTTTTCCCCATATCATTTGACACGTATCTTTCCCCTTTCTATAATGAAAGACATGTATAACGAAAGACATGCGGCAGAATATCTGCCGACGATCTATGGAAACGCTGATTACATCTGACAACGATTGAATCAGTCTTTCCCTACAAGGAGCTGATTATAATGGATATAAAGAAAACAGTCGAAGCCGAGGAGAGCTTTCTCATTTCTCTTCGCCGTCATTTCCATGAAAATCCGGAGCTGTCGCAGCAGGAATGGAAGACCATGGACTTCATCGAAGAAACACTCCATGGCTGGGGGATCTCTACGGTCCGTGTACCGCGAGGCGGTATCTTTGGCATGATCGACAGCGGGAAGGATGGCTGGACGGTTCTGATGCGAGCCGATATCGATGCGCTGCCGATCGAAGAGAACCCGAAGAATCTTGCGCAGGAAAAGGTGTGCCTCTCGAAGAATCACGGTGTCTCTCATGCCTGCGGGCATGACGGACACATGGCAATGCTCCTCACTGCGGCGAAGATCCTTGCAGCACACAAGGACGAATGGGAAGGCAAGGTACTTCTCATGTTCGAAGAAGCAGAGGAAATGGGAGAGCGTGGTGTCGGTCATCTGCTGTCCTATCTGGGCGAGAAGAAGATTCATGTGGATGCCTGCTATGGTACGCATATGATGTACTGTCTGCCTGCGGGCAAGGTCGCGGTCATGTATGATGGTGTACTGGCAGGTGCCTTCTTCTACCGTGTAAAGATCCATGGCAAGAGCGGACATGGCTCCATGCCGAGCCTTGCCGTCAGCCCGATCGACTGCTTCCATACTTTCTACATGGCGCTTCAGTCTTACCGCATGCGGAAGGTCAGTCCGAGAAACTGCCTTACCTATTCCTTCGGCATGGTGCAGGCGGGTGACACGCCGAATGTCATCCCTGATGAGCTCACTTTCGCCGGTACAGCGCGCTGCTTTGTGAATGAAGACGGGCTTTCCTTCCGTGAGGATTTCTGGAAGCTGCTCAAGGACATCTGCGACAACTACGGCTGCACGGCAGAGATCATGGAAGACCAGTACTTCCCTGTCACGGCCAATAATAAAGAGTGTGTAGACTTGGCGCGGAAAGCCATCGCCGAGCGTGTGGGTGATGTCATGGAAGATACCGAGCCATGGATGGCTTCGGAGACCTTTGCCATCACCGAGTCCACCTATCCGGGGCTCTTCACCTTCACCGGCGTGAAAAATGAAGCGCTGGGCACCGGGGCGAACCACCATACGCCGGAATTTGATATCGATGAGAGCGGTCTCAAGGTCGGCGTCGAAGCGGCACTCGCCTATGTCCTCGCCATGCTTGAAGAGAAACCGGAGATCAAGTCCTTCCATAAGGAAGATCTGAAGCTCATGCTGGAGAGAGCGGAATAGATAAGGTTGTTGGGTTCAGGTTGACAGGTTTCAGGATCGGAGAACGCGCACGGAGAGCCCCTTTCCGGAGGAAAGGGGGGACAATACGCATGTTACATGACAAAAGTTTGAAAGCAGGGATTAGGGATTAGTGGCTAGGGATTAGGAGCCTCGAGTGACTAGTCACGGGTGACTGAGAGACCTCAGACTCTCTCGTATCGTCATTTCGAGCGTAGCGAGAAATCTTTCTAGGGAAACACTGATTAAATCGTTGTCAGATTTTACTCTTGAATTTTTATACATGACGAGGAATAACCTGACGCGAATAGCGAGCTATTTAAGGAAGGCTATGACGAAGTCATGTATAAAAATTCTTGTGAAATCTGACTCTGTGATTTAATCAGCGTTTCCCGTGCAGTCCGATAAACGATGTATGTATGAAAGTAGAAATACCTAGCACCAAGGCGTAGGTTCCCTGCCAGTGCCTATGCGATGATACTTACCGTAGTGTGCCATAGAGATCTCTCGCTAACGCTTTTGATGACGACGGCGCGAAACGCTATCAAAAATCTGCGGTGCTTCGTTATGTTTGCGCCGAACCAACCCCTTTGAACCTCTTGAACCTATAGAACCCAGTCCCAAGTCACTATTCTTTGGAGCTCCCTATGACGAATACCATCAAACTTCTTTTCCTTGCGATCCTCACCGCGTTTGCCCTCTGGCGGACGCGAAGCCATGATGACGTCATGACACTTGTGACGGCAGGCATGGTGACACTCTGCTTCGTCCTTTCTGCGTGGCATGTGTGGAAAGATCGGAAATAAAAAAGAGCCTTCGGGCTCTTTTTTTTGGAGATAAGGAGACTGGGAGAGGTTAGAGGTCTGAAGTCTTTGGGCTAAAGTTTTCGACTCTCCCCGTCTCCCTGTCTTTAAGAGATTTGTCTCTTTTTGAGAACGCCAAAGAAGATACCTGCGATATGAGCTGACCTTGAACCCGGAACCTTGAACCTTTATACTAAAGCCATAGAGACGAAATCGATTTGACCATTTCCCAAAGGAGATTTTCATGGCAGTCAGAAGAAAAAGAGCAACGAAAAAGAGCAATGGACATCCATTTCTGGTCCTTCTCTTCTTTATCAGC
>JAJWRZ010000005.1:0-21273 GCA_021633965.1 Dialister sp. | reverse complement strand
CCTCGTGGTGGGCTCGGCATATATGACAGACCGGATGACGAACGCACCGACGGCGGACAATGCGGATCAGGTGACGGCGATCCGTCATATTTTCAATGACAAGGAAATGCAGGGGCTCGTCCCGAAGGAAGACCAGGGGACGCCCGAGAGCGTGAAAGAAAAGATCAAGGATATTATCAATAAAACCGTCGTCGTCGAAGCCAAAGCGGACGATGAGGATACGCCGAAGGCTGTCGAAGTCACGAAAGCCGACGGGAAAACAGAGCGCATGAAAGAGGATGAGGCGAGAGAGACAGAGCCGACGAAGGATGTCTTCAGCATCAGCCATGTCATCTCCAAGATCACAGGCAAAGAAGAGCCGAAGGCGGAAACACCGAAAGAAACGGTCGTGGCTTCCGCTTCTTCTGCAAGGACAGAGAGCGCAGACTCTCGTGAGAGGGAATCTGCGCCGGCTCCTTCCTCCGTAAAGAAGACGGAGCCTACAAAAGCAGCACCTGCAAAGTCCGGCAAGAGTGAAGCCCGTGCGAATGGCAGCTCCGAAAAAGCATTGCCGGCCAAAGCGGCATCCATCTTGCCGCCGAAAGAAAACGCCGGCGGGCAAGTGACCGGCCGCCTTGCCATAGTCATCGATGATGCGGGGCGCGATCTGGACTCCCAGCACATCTATGAACAGATGGGCATCCCGCTCACGCTGGCCGTCATGCCAGATCAGGTGCATACCAGAGATGCCGCACTCTCGTGGCGCGCGCACGGACTTCCCGTGATTCTCCATCAGCCCATGGAGTCCGTCTCTGGCATCGGCATGGAGCCGAAGGTCATCTTGACGTCCATGAGCGATGCGGCCATCCGGCAGATGCTGAGGGACTCGCTTTCGCAGCTGCCGGAAGCCATCGGCATCAATAACCATCAGGGATCGAAGGCTACCATCGACGCGAGGACCATGGATATCGTCATGAATGAGCTTCACCATCGCGGGCTCTTCTTCTTCGACAGCCACACAAACAGCACGACGGCTGCGGACAAGGCTGCGAAGACATACGGTGTGCCCTATGTGAGAAATGATCTCTTCGTCGATAATTCGGCCTCCGTTTCTGATATCTGTGCGATGATCCAGGAGGGCGCCGATCGCGCGAAGAAAAAGGGAACGTATATCATCATCGGCCACTGCCGTCCGCACACCGCCGAAGCCTTCCGCCAGATGGTGCCGAAGCTCAAGGCACAGGGGATCGAGTTCGTGTACCTGTCGTCGCTGAAAAAGTGACCAAGGATTAGGGACTAGGGACTAGGGATCAGACATTAGACATCTGACTTCTGACTTCTTCCCTCCGGCCTTCGGGCATCGCCCCAAAAAAAGGCGGCGAAGCCGCCACCTTCCCCATAGAACCCGCTGAACCCGCTGAACCCATAGAACCCATAGAACCCATAGAACCCATTGTCCACCCCAGAAACATTTTTCTATACAAAGGAGCAACCCACCCATGTCAGATACACGAAATCTTGTCCTCATTTCCGGCGGTACGTCCGGCATCGGTCTTGCCGCGGCGAAGATCCTTTCTCGGGAAGGCTACGAGCCGATCCTTCTCGGTCGCGATGAGGAGCGGGGGCGGGCCGCAGAGAAACAGGCAGCGGGCAGTCATTTCATCCGCTGCGACGTGACGAAGACAGTGGACTGCGAGCGCGCAGCCCAAGGAGCGGCCATGCGGGGAAAAATTCGCGGGCTTGTCATTTCTGCCGGTATCTATGCAGAAGGGCTTTTGGATAATATGACAGACGCAGATATGGAAACGATGTTTGCCGTGAATGTATTCGGCGCGATGAAACTGGCCCGTGCCGTGATACCGAAGATGCGCGGCGCAAAAGGCAGCATTGTCACCGTGGCATCGGACGTAGCGATCGAAGGGAATGTGCAGTGCAGCCTCTACAGTGCGACCAAAGGGGCGCTCACCGCGTTCACCCGCTCGCTCGCTTTAGAGCTTGCTGTCGATGAGATCCGTGCGAATGTCGTCTGCCCGGGAGATGTCGATACGCCGCTGCTCGAAAGGCAGCTGGCCACCTACGGCGGCAGCCGTGAGGAAATGGCCGAGTGGTACCCCTTGGGCCGCATCGCGAAGGCATCCGAAGTGGGCGAAGTGATCGCCTTTCTGATCTCCGAGAGGTCTTCCTTCATGACAGGAGCGGTGATCCCCGTCGATGGGGGACTGACGGACTGGTGAGTGGGAATTAGTGGTTAGGGATGAGTGGCTAGGGATTAGGGATTAGGAGTGACTGGTGACTAGTGACTGGTGACTAGTGACTGGGAGACTAGGAGACTGGGAGACGTCAGACTGTCAGACGTCAGATTGCCGCCTTCTCGTATCGTCATCCCGAGCGCAGTCGAGGGATCTTTGTCATTCGCGGTCAGGCGGTCGATGTTTGGAAATCCGAAACGGGAAACCTGCTATGCAAGAAACCTTCGGGCATCGCCTTATTTATACTTCGCGGCGCTTCTGCTTTTTATGCGCCGCACCAACCCATTTGAACCTCTTGAACCTATAGAAACTGCTGAACCTCTTTCGTAATCAATCAAAGGACGCCCCGCCCAAGGGCTAACCCCGAACCTTCCTACTACCCACTCCCAGAGAAATACGTTATAATAAAGACAGCCTGATCCTTGTAAATTAAACCTGAAAATCCGGGAAGGCCGGAGAAGGAGGGACTTATGAGTGAAGAAATGGAAAAGACACCGGTTGTCCGTGCAGAGAATGCTCCTGTCGTGAAGGAATCGCAGCTGCCGGCAGAGAAGAAAGCCGCTGAAGTACCGGCAGTCGCCCGAGCAAAGGAAGAAGCCCATGTCGACTCTCCGGAAGCTGATGTAGAGATCCGTATCATTGATAACCGGGATGAAGAAGCCGAGAGCCTCATCCGCTGGGCGGCAGGACGCGCCGGCGTGATCGTGGCGGCTCCTGTCCTCGGGACGGTCGCTCTGGTCGCTAATGAAGTCTACATGATCGCGAAGGTTGCAAAGGTGTATGATGTCGAAGTGAACCAGACCGCGATCCTTTCCTTCATCGGTTCGCTTGGCGGGACGGTCATCGGCACGACGCTTGCGACACTGATCCCGATCTCCATCATGCAGATCCCGATCGGCGTCACCGTCACCTATGGCGTCGGCAAGGCCGCGCAGCGCTGGATCAAAGACGGCATGCCGGACGATACCCGTCCGTACCGCGCTGTTTTTGAAGAAGAAAAGGCACTGGCAGCGTCTGAAGAAAAGGAACTCGAAGAAAATCCGAAGAAAGACGAACCGCTTGGAGATGAGAAGAGGGATTTCACCAAGGAACTGAAAAAGAATTGGGAGGACGTGTACCCGGAAAAGGCACATGCCAAGATGAATGAACTGGCCGATCAGCTTTCGGAATCCGTCACGGTGCTTGGCGATAAATTCCTCTCTGCCCTGAAAAAAGTCGGTGTGACCGATGAACAGATCGAGAAGGCGAAGTACACCGCACTCGGTGCTTCGGAGATCGCACAGGAAACGGCAGAAAAGGCCGCCAAGGATCTGCAGGCTATCGCGCGCATCAAGTCGAGAGAATTCAAGAAGGATGCGGCGAAGAAGGCGGAGGACGTGAAAGCGCAGGCCAAGGACCAGATGGAAGTGCTCCAGCAGAAGCGGGAAGAGATGAAGCGCCAGTCCGAAGTCCAGTCCCAGCAGATGAAGCTCAAGTCCGAAAAACTGAAAGCGCAGGCACGCGTCCAGATGCAGGAAGCGAAGATCCAGGCGAACAAGCTGAAGATCCAGGCCGAAGAATTCAGAAAGCAGGCGGAAGAGCAGGCAGAAATGGCGAAAGCCTCTGCTCAGGAATTTTCTGAAAAAGTAAAAACGCAGGCGGCAGAATACAAAGAAGCCGCCCAGGCCAGGGCCGCAGAAGCGAAAGAAAGCCTCAAGCAGACCGCCAGCGAATACAAGGCCAAGATCGAAGAACGCGCAGCCAAGAAGCAGGCAGAAGCCAAGAAAGAAGGAAATCCCGGTGAAAATCCTGGAACAGCTGAAGAAACTGGTGGCACCGCTCAGGAAGCTCCTAAAAAAGACTGAGCCGGCGTCTTCGGTTGACGGACTTCATAAAGAGGAGATCGGCGGCGTCCTGCGCCGCGAGATCTCACCCTGGGCGCGCCGCCGCATCCATCACCGCCGTGCGAATCACCCGTGGGTGAGAGGACGGCGCGCGAAGCTCTCCTTTTTTGAATGAAAAAGTTCCGGGTTCAGGTGGATGGGTTCACGGTTGAAAGCAGGGATGAGGGATTAGACTAGTGATTAGTGACTAGGAGACTCTCGTATCGTCATTTCGAGCGAAAGCGAGAAATCTTTGTCATTCGCGGTTAGGTGGGCAATGATTAGAAAGATCAAAACTGGAAATCTGCTATCCGCAGACTTTCGGGCATTGCTCTATTTATACTCTGCGGCGCTTCTATAGCATTATGCGCCGCACCACCCCCTTTGAACCCGTAGAACCCACAGAACCCGCTGAACCTCTTTTGTACGCAATCAAAGGGCAACACGCCCGAGGGGCTAACCCTGAACTCTGAAGTTTGAAAGCTGGGATAAGCGGCTAGGGATTAGAAGCAAGCACTGATTGAAGTAGCGCATTTAGCACGTTGACTGTTCTGCAAGGAAGATCTCTCGACTTCGCTCGAGATGACGATACGCGCGAAGCGCTACCAAAATTCTGCGGCGCTTTCCTGTTTTTATGCGCTGCACCGCCCCTGTTGAACCTGTTGAACCCATAGAACCTGCTCCCCTCTTCCCTCGCAGTCAATGGGACGCCGCGCCGGGGATAACCCTAAAACCTGAAGTTTGAAAGCAGGGATAAGTGGCTAGGGATTAGGGATTAGACGGCTCAAGTGACTAGTGACTGGTGACTTGAATACCACTTTAGGGCATCGCCTATATATATTTGCGGCGAAGCCGCCACCTTCATTCCTAATTTCTCATTCGAGCAGAACTTTCATTCACAATCAAAGGGCAGTACGTCCCACGGGCTAACCCAAAAAATCCCCTCTTGACTTGCCTTTCCAATCAGCCTATAATAACAAAAGTTATGTAAAGGCAAGGATGAAGACGTTTCGCATGGACCTCATGCACAGAGAGCTTTCCGATGGTGGGAGGAGAGCGTTGGGACTGCGGATGGATCACTTCAGAGCTGCGGGGAAGAAAAGCCCCGACGGGACATCGTTAATTGTACCGAGTGGCCATAAGGTCATGAGGGTGGTACCACGGGAAATCAATTCTCGCCCCTTATCGGGCGGGAATTTTTTATTTCGGTCATTTGTATGACCCCAGGAGGAAATTCGTCATGGACTACAGCAAGACCCTGCACTTACCGGAAACTGAATTCCCGATGCGCGGCAACCTTCCGAAAAAGGAACCGGGCTTCGTAGAATTCTGGCAGCAGAATCATTTGTATGAAAAGAGAATTGAAAAGAGAAAAAAGGAAGGCGCACCGACCTTCGTACTGCACGATGGCCCGCCTTATGCAAACGGCAAGATCCACATCGGTCATGCGCTGAATAAGACACTGAAGGATATCATCGTCAGATACCACCACATGGCTGGCAATGAAGCCATCTATGTACCGGGCTGGGATACCCATGGCCTGCCGATCGAATACGCCGTACTCAAGGACTCCGGCGAAGATCGCGCGAACATGACTCCGCTGGAACTCCGCAAGAAGTGTCTCGCTTACGCGAAGAAATGGATCGAGATCCAGAAGGAAGACTTCATCCGTATGGGCGTTGTCGGCGATTTCGCACATCGCTATGTCACCTTCGACCCGCATCTGGAAGCGAAGGAACTGGAAGTTTTCGGCGAAATGGCAAACAAGGGCTACATCTACAAGGGCAAGAAGGCCGTTTACTGGTGCACCCACTGCGAGACGGCACTGGCCGAAGCAGAGATCGAATACAAGGACAGAAAGTCTCCGTCCATCTATGTCAAATACCCGATGATCGACGTCCATGGCCTCCAGCCGGAAGGCGTAGATCCGAGCAAGGTCTTTGCCGTCATCTGGACCACCACCCCGTGGACCATCCCGGCTTCCTGCTACATCAGCGTGAATCCGAAATTCACCTATGTCTGGGTACATAACAAGGCTGCTGATGAATACTATCTCATGAATAAGGAGCTCGCTCCGGCATCCCTTGCTGACTGCAAAGTCGAAGACTATGAATTTGTCGGCCGTGAAATGCTGGGCTCTGAACTTGACCTTGCGAAATTCGAACACCCGCTGGCTCATTTCGCTCCGGAAACCTACGGCGACCGCACCATCTATGTTCTGGAAGGCAACCATGTCACGCTGGATGCCGGCACCGGCTGCGTTCATACCGCACCGGGACACGGCGTCGACGACTTCGAAGTCTACAAGACCTATGAAAATGCCGGCAAGCTCCACCAGCCGATCGTCTGCCCGGTCGATGAAAAAGGCCACATGACGGCAGAAGCCGGCGAATTCCTCGTCGGTAAGACCATCTGGGAAGCGGAAGGTCCGGTGATCTCTACCCTCGCGCATGAAGGCAGACTCCTCGGCAAGAAATCCCTGCACCATCAGTACGCGCACTGCTGGCGCTGCAAGCAGCCGGTCATCTACAGAGCGACCGATCAGTGGTTCGCTTCCATCAATGATTTCCGCGACAAGGCACTGAAAGCCGTCGATGACACCCGTTTCATCCCATCCTGGGGCCATGACCGTCTCTACAACATGATCCGTGATCGTCAGGACTGGTGTATCTCCCGCCAGCGCTCTTGGGGCGTTCCGATCCCGGCTTTCTACTGCGATGACTGCGGCAAGTGGATCATCACGCCGGAAACCATGAAGAAGGTCGAAGAGATCGTCGAAAAAGAGGGCACCGATGCATGGTGGGCGCATTCCGCAGAAGAACTTCTGCCGGAAGGATTCAAATGCCCGCACTGCGGCGGCACACATTTCCATAAAGAAAAAGACATCATGGACGTATGGTTCGACTCCGGCTCCACATGGAACGGCGTCCTCCGCTATCCGCATGAAGAGTCTTGGAAGGATATGTCCTATCCGTGCGATCTCTATCTCGAAGGCTCTGACCAGCACCGCGGCTGGTTCCACTCCTCTCTTCTGACTTCTGTCGCTGTCAATGGCCATGCGCCATACAAGGCCGTCCTCACCCATGGCTTCACCATGGACGGCGAAGGCAGAAAGATGAGTAAGTCCGTCGGCAATGTCGTCGCTCCGCAGGATGTCATCAACAAATACGGCGCTGATGTCATGAGACTCTGGATCTCCTCTGTCGACTACCAGGGCGATGTCCGTCTGTCTGACAAGATCGTGAAGTCCATGAGCGACGTCTACAGAAAGATCAGAAATACATTCCGCTACCTGCTCGGCAATCTGTCCGACTTCGATCCGAAGACCGACTCCGTCGCTTACGCAGATATGGAAGAACTCGACCGCTGGGCACTGCTGCGCATGGAACAGGTCAAGGAGACTGTCCTCAAAGCCTATGATGACTATGAATTCCATGTCATGTACCATGCTGTCCATAACTTCTGCACCGTCGATCTCTCTGCGATCTATCTCGATATCCTGAAAGACCGCCTCTATACGGAAAAGGCTGACTCCAAGCTGAGAAGAAGCGCACAGACTGCGATGTATGAGATCCTGACTACGCTGGTCCGCCTCGTCGCTCCGGTCCTCTGCTTCACCTCCGAAGAAGTATGGCAGGCTCTTCCCAATAAGGAAGAAAGAGAATGGTCTGTCCATATGTCCGATATGCCGAAGGTCAATGAAGCGTACCTCGACAAAGCACTCGATGAGAAATGGAAGAAGCGCCTCGCTGTGAGAAGTGTCGCTATGAAGGCACTCGAAGAAGCCCGTCAGGCGAAGGTCATCGGCCATCCGCTCGATGCCGAAGTCACCGTTTATGCGGACGGCGAAGCCTATGATATCGTCAAAGCGATGGAAAAAGAACTCGCAGACTTCCTCCTCGTGTCCCAGACGCACATCGTCGAAGGCAGCGCCGCGGCTCCGGAAAATGCTGCTTCGAATGAAGAAGGCACCGTGAAAGCCTCTGTCGCTGTCTGCACGCTCGCGAAGTGCGAACGCTGCTGGAAGCGCTCGGCGGATGTGGATGCCGATCCGAAACACCCGGGCGTCTGCGCTCGCTGCGCGCATGTCCTCACCGAAATGGGTGAATAATCTTTGCCAAATAAAAAAGCATGCTCCGAAAGGAGCGTGCTTTTTTTAGTGACTGGTGACTGGTGACTAGGGGAGTTCTTTCCTTACATAGCTCGCTATTCGCGTCAGATGATTCCTCGCTAGGCATAAAAATTCAAGCGTGAAATCTGACAACGACTGAATCGGTGTTTCCTTAATCAGCTCAATCGGTGTTTCCCTGGACTTTATCTTCGATGTTGACTATAATGTAGGTAAATAACAACATTATAGTCAGAAATGTAGGTAAATAACAACATGGGAAGAGGAAAAGTCATTCTGTATCCACAGGTACAGAATGACTTTGGTCACCGCATCAAACTGGCGCGGCTTCGCCGGAAACTCACAATAGAGATGGTGGCAGAGCGTGCGAAGATTTCGCGTTTCTCTGTGCGCGAAGTAGAGAAGGGCTCGCCTTCTGTAGCGATTGGCATCTATGTCAATGTGCTGATGGCGATCGGGATGGTGAAGGAACTGGACAATTTCCTGGCGGATGACCCGTTGGGACGCATGCTGCAGGACGATGAGCTGTTGAAGTATCAGAGAGAGGGAACTGGATGAAAGCCGAAAAGAGTTATGAATTGCACGCCGCCTGGGGTGCATGCCCTCGCGAGGAAATCGAGCGCATGCAGGAAATCATTCAGGCGGAGTATCCCTTTCTGGCAGAAAAATGCCGGATTCCGAGAGAGGAAATCGTAAAGATAGAACGCATCTGGCAAAGATGGCGCATGTGACATGTGGTGTCTGGTACAAAAAAAGCAGCCTTTCGGCTGCTTTTTTACTTGATATACATTTCATACACGAGCTTGCAGAAGAAGATCGCAAGGACGAAGAGAATGATCGGCTTCACATTGCGCGCGCCGCCTTTCTCGAAGTAGAGCGCGCCGAGGTAGTTGCCTGCCATCCCGAAGAGGCCGGCGATGATGCCCAAGGGGAAGAGGACTTTGCCATGCAGGAGGAAGATGCAGAGCGCAGCGATATTTGTCGTCGAATTGATGACCTTCGTCACACCATTCGCCTCTTTCAGCGGAAGGTGCGCGATGCCCGTCAGAAGAAGCAGCAGGAAAGTGCCGGTGCCGGGGCCGTAGAAGCCATCATACACGCCGAGGAAGAGGGCGGTCACCATGCTGAGGATGACTGTCTTCTTATATGTGTACGGTGATTTCTCAGTGACCAGTACATTGCCGCGCGTGAGGTAAAGCCCTGTCGCGGGGAGTACGATCAGCATGAAGGTCATGAAAATCTTCGCATCCATCATGAGAGCGAGGTTCGCGCCCATCGAGGAACCGGCGAAGGCGCAGACCACGCAGGAGAGCGAGAGTTTCCACGGGATGAAGCCGCTTTTGGCAAATTTGAATGTCGCAAGCACCGTTCCCATCGTCGAACTCATCTTGTTTGTTGCGATGGCATTATGGACGGGAAGGCCGGAGAGCAGATAGCCCGGCAGGGAAATCAGCCCGCCGCCTCCGGCGATGGCGTCGACGAAGCCCGCGAGCATGACCAGCGGGCAGATGACAGCATATTGAAGAAATATTTCCATGGTGACTCCTTGACTGGTGATTAGTGACTGGTGACCAGGGAATCTTTTTCCCCAAGACAGTCGATTTTCTTATCATAGCACATTTGTGGATGATGGGAAATAAAAAACTGTGAGCTTACGAATGAAAGCTCACAGTTTTTTACTAAGGACAACAAAATGCAAGGGAACCGGCATTCCCTTACGAAAAGCAATGGACAGAGAGCCACACTTGGGTTTTCTTTTTATGTATCCATTATTTCAATGTATCGAGAATCTCAGCGCAGGCGCTGCAGGCCGGGCAGTCGCAGAAGCGGGCGCCCTTTTCTTTGATGTCCTTCGCATGAGCGAGGATGGCATCGGCTGTTTCCTGACCGAAGAGTGTTTTTCCGGCGTCAGAGCCGGCAAAGCCGATCAGGCCATCGATCGGCATGATGTCTGCTTCGGCTTCTTCCTTCAGGGCAGCCGTGGCAGCTTCTTCGTCAGCTGTGCCGGCTGCTGCGAGCCACTTTTCACAAGCGGCTTTTGCTTCCGGGCAAGCAGAGGGAGCGGCGATGAGTTTCTTTACTTCTTCGGTGAGTGTGTTTCTGATTTCTTCTGTCATAAGGATCATCCTTTCTTTACCTACTTGTTTTGAGCTGGTACATTTATTATACTTGATACAGATAAGAGTGCAAGTACGCAGTATTTTCTGACCAGGTATGCTGGATGATACCATAACAGGAAAATTTTGATTGGGATCCCTAGGGAAACGCCCATTTCATCACAAGTTCATATTTTGGGGGCTTTTATGAATCAACAAATCACGTATGAAGAATTTCTGTCTCGTCTCGATTCCTTTATCCTGACAGAGGAGGGGCATTGTCCTGTGACGAGCGTCCTGCAGCACTTGCAGGGCAAGTGGAAGATGCAGATCATTTACCTGCTTTGCGTGAAGAGTCCGATGCGTTTCAGTGAGTTTCGGAAGTTTCTTCCTGGTCTTACGAATACGATGCTGACGAATGCCTTGCGCGAACTTGAGAAGGAAGGCATTGTCAGCAGAAAGCAATTTAATGAGATTCCGCCACATGTCGAGTATAGCCTGACGGAGAAAGGACGTGACCTGCTTCCCGTTTTCCATGCTATCTTGAACTGGGGCATGAAGTACGTGCCTTAAAAGAGAGGCCTGAGAGATCGGGAAATGCGGATTCGATCGCAGAGTCAGATGCTGCAAGACTTTTTTATACATGACTTTGTCATAGCTTTCCTTAACTCATGTCTCTTTAACTGGGGCGGAGAACTGTCTTCTGCCTCTGGTATCTGAAACTTTTCGGTCACAGTCTTCAGGCATTCACCGCACTCTTCCATTTGACAACTTTCCCTTTCTCCTTTATCATCGAGAGGAAAGATTTTTTTAATTGCGGGCAAACATGGGGAATGCGCATGAGAGAGGAGAATAGAAGGATGAAGGCGAGACTGAAAATCGCGTACAGCGACGAAGCCTGGAACATGATAGGTGGGATCGAAGGACGAAAGAGCGTGCCGCTCAAAGACTGCGAGCTGGCAGATGCGGCAGCTGTCATCATCACGAAGAAGGATGGCGGCATCTTCAAGGATCCGCATCTGAAAGCCTTTGGCATCCCCGTATTTCTGATTGCCCGGGAAGGGGAAGAGCTGTGTGAGGATATCTTAGGGAAGGCGTATGGCATTCTGGATCTTTCCCGGGCATCGCAGGAATATTACAAGCGTCAGATCGAAAGCGCCGCAGAGCAGTATGAGGCCAGGATCCTGCCGCCTTTCTTCAAAAGTCTGATGGAGTATGTCGAGAGAGGGAATACGGAGTTCGACTGTCCGGGGCATCAGGGGGGCGAGTATTTCAGAAAGCACCCCGGCGGACGTGTTTTTTATGATTTTTATGGCGAGAATGCATTCCGCGCGGATTTGTGCAATGCGGATGTAGATATGGGGCATCTGCTCATCCATGAAGGGATGCCGCTCAAGGCGCAGCAGCATGCGGCGAAAGTGTTTCATGCGGACAAGGCCTATTTCATCTTGAACGGGACATCCGGCGCCAATAAAGTGGTGATGAATGCGCTGCTCTCGCCGGGAGATCTCGTGCTGTACGAGAGAAACAATCACAAGTCCATGAGCTATGGCGCGCTCATTCAGGCAGGCGCGATTCCGATTTATCTGGAAACGGCGAGAAATCCCTTCGGCCTCATCGGCGGGATGCTCGACCACTGCTTCAATGAAGAATACATCCGCATGCTGATCGCAGAGCGGGATCCGAAGCGCGCGCTCATGGATCGCCCGATCCGTGCAGCGGTGCTTCAGCTCGGCAATTATGACGGCTGTATCTACAATGCGCGGCAGGTGGTGGATAAGATCGGACACCTTTGCGACTACATCGTCTTTGACTCGGCCTGGGTGGGTTATGAGCAGTTCATCCCGATGATGAAGGACTCGAGCCCTCTTCTTCTGGATCTCGGTCCGAAAGACCCTGGCATCATCGTGACGCAGTCCGTGCATAAGCAGCAGGCTGGCTTCTCGCAGGCGTCCCAGATCCTCAAAAAGGATAGCCACATCAAAGGGCAGAAGCGCTATGTGCCGCACAAGATCATGAACAACGCCTTCATGGTGAATTCCTCGACATCGCCGAATTACCAGATCTTCGCCTCGCTGGATATGAATGCCAAGATGCAGGAAGGCGCAGCGGGCAGGCTCCTTTGGCATGAGTGTATCGTGCAGGCCATCGAGGCCCGGAAGGCCGTACTTCGCTGCTGCAAGTATCTGCGCCCGATCGTACCTCCCGTCGTCCATAACCAGAAGTGGGAAGAGGGCGACACGGAGAATATGGCGACGGATATTTCCTACTTTACCTTTGAGCCGGGCGGGAAATGGCACTCCTTCCAGGGCTATGGCAAGGGGCAGTACTTCATCGACCCTTTGAAGCTGCAGCTCATGACGCCGGGCATCTCGATGGAGACAGGAGAGTATGAAGACTTTGGCATCCCCGGTATCATTCTGGCGGAGTATCTCAGAGGAAACAGCATCATTCCGGAAAAATGCGACCTGAATGATATCCTCTTCCTCATGACACCGGCGGAGACAAAGACCAAGCTGGATCATCTCATCACGAAGCTGGTGCGTTTTGAAAAGTATATCGACGAGGATGTGCCGATGGAGATCGTGCTGCCCTATATTTATCAAAAGTATGAGAAACGCTATCAGAATTATACGATCCGGCAGCTTTGCCAGGAGCTTCATGATTTCTATAAAGCCAAGAAGATCAATGTACTGCAGAAGAAAATGTTTCTTAAAAAATATTTCCCCTCGTACTTTATTTCGCCGCAGGAAGCAAACTGGGCGCTGGTGCGGGGCGAGGGTGAGCTGGTGCCTTTGAAGGAAATCGAAGGCCGCGTGGCACTGCAGGCCGCTGTCCCGTATCCGCCGGGCGTCCCGTGCGTACAGCCCGGAGAGCGCTGGACGGAGATCGTCATGGACTATATCCAAGACTTCGTGGAGGGAATGAATGAGCTTCCAGGCTTTACGCCGGAGATCCAGGGCGTGTACACGGAGCGCATCCATGGCAGGATCGAAGCGAAAGCCTTCGTGCTGTCGCGTGAGGCAGAGGAAAAATATGGGCATCCGAGCGGCTGGTGACTGGTGACTAGTGACTAGTGACTGGGGATTAGGGGTTAGGGGTTAGGAATTAGACTAAGAGACTGGGAGACTCGAAGACCAAGTGACTCGAAGACGTATAGTGACTAGTGATTAGGGACTAGTCACCAGTCACTGCTTACGAAAATTCCTTGAAAGGCGGGCAGGGATGAAACTTAATTTTACATCACTCCAGTATTTCCAAAAGACAGCGGAGCTGGAGCATCTGACGAGAGCGGCAGAGGAGCTGCACATCGCGCAGCCGGCGCTCTCCCGCACCATACGCGGGCTGGAGCAGGAGCTGGAGGTGACACTCTTCGAGCACCAGGGGAGAAATATCCGTCTGACGCGCGATGGGCATATTCTTTTGAAGCATGCGCAGAATTTTCTGAAAGAGTTCGACGAGATGCAGCAGGAATTCAAAGACTCTCGCGATCTCGCGCAGTCCACGGTGAAGCTCGCGATCCTTTCTGCGACGCAGATGATCCCGACCTTTCTGATGCAGTTCAAGAAGGAGCATCCGACGGCGATCCTGGAAATCCTGCGTCCGGACTCGCAGCAGGCAGCCGCCAAGCTGGATCTTTCCCTGTATGCCGATCTATCCAGCATCGATAATGATCACACGGTCAGCCTTTTCAGGGAAAGTCTGGTCATGATCCTGCCGAAGAATGATCGTCATGCCGATCTGCCCTATGTGAGCCTTGCTGACTATGCGGAGGCGAATTTTATCGCCGCCCCTAAGGGCTTCATGCTGCGGGAGGCATTGGAGACCTTCTGCAAAAAGGCGGGCTTTACCCCGCAGGTGGTGATGGAAAGCGATAATCCGGATACGGTGCGTGATTTCGTGCGTGCGGGGCTCGGCGTGGCTCTCGTGCCGCAGATGACATGGTACTCTGCGCAGGAAGGGGTGGCTTCTCTTCCTATAGGAGACCAGGAGTGCTATCGCTATGTGTATCTGTCTTGGAAAACCGATGCGAAGCTGACGCTCTCAGCCGTTCTTCTTCGCGAATATATCATAGACCATTTCTGGGAGTACGTCCGCTTTACGGCAAACAGTACGTATCCCATGGAATGATACCGGCAAAGCCGCTGGAAACGAAACCGTTTCCGGCGGCTTTTTGCTTTGCATAACAGGTTTGTTATGGATTATAACAATTATACTTTGCGTGATGACTTGCAGTTTTGACGAAAGAGATTAGGAGACTGAGAGACGTTAGACTTAGAGACATCAGACATTTGACATCAGATATCAGTCATCTGACATCTGGCATCTGACTTCTGCAAGTCTCCAAGTCTAACGTCTCCTGGTCTCTCAGTCTAATCCCTAATCCCTAATCCCTAGTCACTAGTCACCAGCCTCTTAATTCCATATCAAAACTGTTATGAGATGAAGGACTCACTCCCATAACCATGCCTTTTGTGATAGGAATGTGAATTGTCTTCGTTTCTGCCTGTTTCAGTATTGGAAGAAATTGAGAATTTCAAGTAAGATGTATGCAGATGAAGCAATCATCCGGACAACGTGCACAGTTCGAGACATAGAGTGATTTCAAATAATGGAGGGTTTACTCATGAAAAAATTAAAAATCGCTTACACTGACAAAGCTCTGGAAATCTTCGGCGCTATCGCCGGACGCGAGCAGGCTGACCTCGCCCGCACTGATTTCACAGATGTAGCTGCTGTCGTTATCACGGATCAGGACAAAGACGTCCTTGAAAAGGAAATGATTGCCGCTTTCAAGATTCCGGTACTGATGATCAAGACCGGCGAAGGCCTGACCGAAGATGCACTGCTTTCCAAAGTGTACCGCGTCATGGATCTCAATGAGACTGACCATGATTTCTACGCTCGCCAGATCGAGAGCGCTGCGGCTCACTATGAAGAAGATGTGCTGCCGCCATTCTTCCGTGACCTGAAGAAATATGTCGAAAATGGTTACTCCCAGTTCGACTGCCCAGGTCATCAGGGCGGTGCGTTCTTCCGCAAACATCCGGCTGGCCGTGCATTCTATGAATTCTTCGGCGAGAATACTTTCCGCGCTGACCTCTGCAACGCTGACGTGGCGATGGGCGACCTTCTGATCCATGAAGGCCCGGCACTGGCAGCACAGAAACATGCAGCACGCGTATACAATGCAGACAAGACCTACTTCGTACTGAACGGTACCTCCACTTCGAACAAAGTTGTCCTGAATGCAGTCCTGACACCAGGCGATATCGTCCTCTTCGATAGAAACAACCATAAATCCATCGACCACGGCGCACTGGTTCTGGCAGGCGCTACCCCGGTTTATCTGGAAACCGCAAGAAATGCGTTCGGCTCCATCGGCGGCATTCTGGAACACTGCTTCAACGAAGACTACATCAGAAAGCTCGTCGCTGAAAAAGATCCGGTGAAAGCACAGGCAAAGCGCCCGATCCGCCTCGCAGTCATCCAGCTCGGCACCTATGACGGCTGCATCTACAATGCGCGCCAGGTTGTAGATAAGATCGGTCACCTCTGCGACTACATCTTCTTCGACTCCGCATGGGTCGGCTACGAACAGTTCATCCCGATGATGAAGGACTGCAGCCCGCTGCTGCTCGACCTCGGACCGGAAGATCCGGGCATCTTCGTCAGCCAGTCCGTCCACAAACAGCAGGCTGGTTTCTCCATGACCTCCCAGATCCACAAGAAAGACTCCCATATCAAGGGCCAGGATCGCTACGTACCGCATAAACGCGTGAACAACGCATTCATGATGCACGCTTCCACTTCCCCGCTCTACCAGCTCTTCGCAGCACTCGATGTCAATGCGAAGATGCATGAAGGCGAAGGCGGCAAGAAGCTGTGGGTCGACGCTGTTAAGACCGTCATCGAAACCAGAAAACAGGTACTCCGCAACTGCCACTACATCCGTCCGCTCGTACCGCCGATGGTTCATGGCAAGAAGTGGGAAGATGGCAATACCGAACAGATGGCGAATGACATGGATTACTGGGCATTCGAACCAGGCGCTAAATGGCATGGCTTCGATGGCTACGGCAAAGGCCAGTACTTCATCGATCCGATGAAGCTGCAGTTCGTGACCGAAGGCATCGACGTAGAACATGGCGGCTATGAAAAGTTCGGCATCCCGGGCAACATTCTTGCCAACTACCTGCGTGAAAACGGCATCATTCCGGAAAAATGCGACCTGAACGACATCCTCTTCCTGATGACTCCGGCAGAAAGCGCAACCAAGATGGATGACCTCGTAGCAAAACTCATCCGCTTTGAACAGCTCATCGACGAAGATGCTCCGATGTCTGAAGTACTCCCGTCCATTTACAATGCATACGAAGAAAAATACAGAGGATACACCATCCGCCGTCTGTGCCAGGAAATGCATGATTTCTACAAAGACCGCAAAGTATCCACCCTGCAGAAGCAGCTCTTCCTCGCTGACTACTTCCCAGAATATGTGATGAATCCGCAGGAAGCACAGTTCGAATACATGAGAGGCCACGGCGATCTCGTCGACCTCACCGAAGCGGAAGGCCGCATCGCTCTTGAAGGCGCTCTCCCATATCCGCCAGGCGTTCTCTGCGTACATCCGGGCGAACGTTGGTCCAAGACCGCAGTCACCTACTTCCTCGATCTCGTCGAAGGCATCAATCAGCTCCCGGGCTTCGCTCCTGAAATCCAGGGCGTCTATGTACAGACCGGTGAAGACGGGCTGAAACATGCTTACGGCTATGTACTGAAGAAAGAATTTGAAAAATAAAGCAACGCTTCGTTGATGGCAAGGGGAGCGGGAAGCATCGCTCCCCGCGGCCATCAATGAGACACAGACAAATACATAAGGGGATCATCATGAGCAAAAGTGCAAATAAAATGAGCGTCCTTCAGCTGACCATCCTCACTGCGGTGAATATGATGGGTTCCGGCATCATCATGCTGCCGTCGAAGCTGGCACAGGTGGGCGCACTCTCTATCGTTTCCTGGCTTGTCACGGCTGTAGGCTCCATGGCCTTGGCCTACGTCTTTGCCAAGTGCGGCATGTACAGTAAAAAAGGCGGCGGCATGGGCGGCTACTCAGAATACTCTTTCGGCAAAGCCGGTAACTTCCTCGCTAACTATACCTACGGCGTATCTCTGATCTTTGCGAATACCGCGATCGCGATCTCAGCGGTGGGGTATGCGCTGGGGTTCCTCGGGACGACGCTTGATCCGGTCATGACCTGTGCGGCGACTGTCTTCACACTCTGGCTGGCGACTGTCCTGAACTTTGGCGGCGCTAAATACACCGGTCAGGTTTCTTCCGTCACCGTCTGGGGCGTCATCATCCCATGTATCGGCCTTGCAATCGTCGGCTGGTTCTGGTTCTCGCCATCCCTGTACTCTGCAAACTGGAATATTCATAACCTGGGATTCGGTGAAGCGGCTATCAATGCGATCACGATGACACTCTGGGCATTCCTCGGTATGGAATCTGCCTGCGCGAACGCAGACGCTGTCGACAACCCGGAAACCAACGTACCGAAAGCCGTTCTCGGTGGTACACTCCTCGCAGCAGCTTGCTACATCGTTTCTACCAACATCATTTTCGGTATCGTTCCAGCGGAAGACCTGGCTTCCAGCTCCGCACCATTCGGACTCGTATTCGCTTCTATGTTCGGACCGACCATCGGTCGTGTCATCATGGGCCTCATGGTTCTCTCCTGCTTCGGTTCTCTCCTTGGCTGGCAGTTCACCATTGCCAATGTATTCAAAGCAGGTGCTGACGAAGGCTACTTCCCGGCATTCCTGAAAAAGATCACCTCTCATGGCGCACCGATCTGCGGCATGGTCGCTATCACCATCATCCAGTCTCTCTTCTCGCTGATGACCATCAGCCCGTCTCTCAATGAACAGTTCGAGACCCTGGTCAATCTGGCCGTTATCACCAACATCATGCCGTACCTGCTCTGCATGGCGGCTGTCGTAGTCATCATGAAAGCAGCCGGTCACGAAGGCAGCGAGCTTTCCAAGACGAAACTGGTCGCATTCGTTGCCTCCATCTACAGTCTGTATGCCTGCTATGCATCCGGCTTCGATGCCATGACCTACGGCGCTCTGGTTACCTTCCTCGGCTGGACACTCTACGGCTTCACCTCCCATCGCTTTGACCTGAAGAAAGCGAAAGAAGACAATGAAGCTGCGGTCAAAGGGGCGGCGTAAGAACGCTATGTGAGAATCTGTCACTCATCTGTCGATCCGGCGGAAACCAAGAATAAAAATAATACCTTCCGCCGAGCTATAATATCTTCCTTTAATATCATCCTTTAAAAACAAAACGGTCTGCTAACGTCTAGGCAGACCGTTTTGTTTTGCCTTTTTTTGCGGCGAAAAAGTTTGAAAGCAGGGTTAGCCCCTGGGTCGGGTCGCCCTTTGAGTGCATGCGAAAGAGGTTCAGCGGGTTCTGTAGGTTCTATGGGTTCAGCGGGGAAGGTGCGGCGCAAAAAATATGGAAGCGCCGCGCAGTATAGATAGTGGCGATGCCCGAAGGTGGTAGTTAGTCACTAGTCACTAGTCACTAGTCACTAGCCACTCCTAATCCCTAATCCCTAATCCCTAGCCACTAGTCACCAGTCACTAGTTACCATTTCCTCCCTCATTTGCTTTTTCTCAAAGCTAATGATATAATTTATACAGAGGTATCAAAAATACCATAAACAAAAAGCATAAAATATACAAATGCAGGCTTGCATTTTGGAAACTTTGCTTTTTCTCACAAGAGTTTTGAAAAGTCCATTTCCGATGGGCTTTTTATAGTCGAAAAATAAAAGGAGGCGAGAACGATGATGGGGATCGATGAACTGATGGATCTCACGATGTACAGCAGCATGTACCTGCTCTTTTACATGGCCTATTTCTATGTAGAAGGTGCGAACCTTCTGGTGCCGTGCCGTGTCAATGCCAATTTCAAACGGATCCTGTCTCGTTTTGCCTCTTTCTTCAGAGGTTTTATCGGCGCGGGGGGATGGAGAGCATCTGCTGCTCTCTGATCTTTTGGCGTACCTGTTTATTGCTTGGCTTGAAAGAGTAAAAAAGGATCGGAAAAGCAGCAGCCGTACCGGAAGCGTTGCCTCATGGGGCCGCTTCTTTCTATTTCATGCGGCGGTGGGGCGCGGACTTCGTGCCTGCCTTTGGCTTTTGAATACGCCAAAGGATCCTTTTCTGACAGTGAAAAGAGACGCCGCAGGGCGTCTTTTTTGATGAGATCTCTGGAGAGTGAGCTTTGATGTACTCCTTAATCGAAGATATAAAGAAATTATTATCCGTGATGCTGCCGATCCTGGTCGCGCAGATCTCGACAGCGGGCATCACTTTTATCAATACGACCATGGCGGGGCATGCCGGAAGCGATGACCTCGCAGGCGTATCGGTGGGCGCGGGACTTTTCTATCCGCTTCTGGCTTCCATCGTGGGACTGCTCATGGCGGGAACGCCGCTCATGGCGACGCTTCTTGGTGAAAAGAAGCCGGAAGGACTTCCTTATGTGGTCCGCGCAGGACTTCTGATCGGGCTTGTGATTTCCTTCCTGTTCGGAGCAGCCTATGTACTTTTCATCGATGACCTTCTGACGTCGCTCACGCTGGAAGAGGAAGTGGCATATGTGGCGCGCTACTATCTCATGACGATGGTGGGCGTGGTCTTCTTCATTTCCATGATCGTCCCCCTTCGCTGCCTGACGGATACGGCAGGCTCGACGTCGACTTCCATGAAGCTCTTCCTGATGGCGCCGCCGGTCAATGCTGTATTCAACTATCTTTTCATCTATGGGCATTTCGGTCTGCCGCGTCTGGGCGGGATCGGTGCCGGTCTTGCGACGATGCTGACCTATGGTTTTCTTTTGGCTCTTTTCCTTATCGTCGTACTGAAGTCCTCTGCGCTCAAGGGGCATGAGATATTCCATTCGATCCTTGTGAAGCGTTCCGACGTCAAGGAGTACCTGATCGTCGGCGTGCCGAGTGGACTTTCCATTTTCATGGAAATGAGCCTTTTCAGTCTGATCATCGTATTTCTCGCCCGCTATGGCACGGACACGCTGGCTGCCTACCAGATCGCGGATAACTTCGCTTCTCTCGTCTACATGCTGCCCGTCTCCTGCTCGATGGCACTCACCATCCTCATCGCGACAGCTGTCGGCGCGCATGATATCCCGCTCGCTCGCCGCTACAAGAAGGCCGGCTTTGTCGTAGCCCTCTCCGGGGCAGCGATGACGGCTGCGATGACGGTGCTTTTCCGCGCTTCCATCGGAAATATGTATACGAGCGACGCGATCGTCGCCTCCATTGCCGGACAGTTCCTGATCTATAGTGCAGGCTGGCAGCTCTTTGATGCGATCTCCACTCCGATCCAGGGGATCCTCCGCGGTCTCAAGGATACGCGTGTCTCCTTTGTTCTGATGGTCATTGCGTACTGGGGAGGCTGCTTCCCGATGAGCCTTTTCCTCGACCATGTGGTCGGTCTCGGGGCAGACTCCTACTGGCTCGGGCTGGTCTTCGGCGTCGGCTGCTCGGCCATGCTGATGATCCTGCGCCTCGTCTATGTGGAGCGCGTCATGGATGGAGAGGCTCTGCCTGCCTTTGCTTTCTTTATGCACAGGAAGATCACGCATCCTGCTGCCGTCCATGCCGTAGTGGCTTCAAATGTAAAGCAGGCGAAGGAGCTGCTTGCTTTCTGGGAACGTGCTGAAGAAAAACTCGCTTCTCTGGTGCAGGACATCAAAGAAGCCGAGGTCGATATATTTACAGAAAACAGAAGGGTGCTTCCGATCGGACGCTCTCTTCTGACGGATCTGCATTTATGCATCTTAGGCCATGCGACCCGGGCCTACATCCCTTAGGTACGATCAGGGGGATAGGAGCTGTGAAGAAATGAATCCTCATTTCTTC
>JAJWRZ010000004.1:0-29179 GCA_021633965.1 Dialister sp. | reverse complement strand
ATCCTGCGCCTTTGGCGCGGCCCTTCTCCAAGGGCCTGCTCAGATGAGAAGAATCACGCTATACGCAAACCCAATCCCTAATCCCTAATCCCTAGCTACTAATCCCTAGCTACTAATCCCTAGCTACCAGCTACTTTCTCTCCCTCTTCCACTTCTTGACAGCCATCATGAATCTCGGGATGGCCATCATGCGCCCGATGCGGGAGGGCTGCAGGTAGAGACGATACGCCCATTCAAGACGGTTCTTCTGCATCCAGAGCGGGGCGCGTTTCAGATTTCCGCTCATGACATCGAAGACGCCGCCGATGCCCATGGCCAGCACGGGCCCGAGCTCGTCCTTATGATGATAGAGCCATTTCTCCTGCTTCGGGACGCCGAGACCTACGAGGAGGAGCTTAGCTCCGCTTTTCTGGATGTCTTTGATGATTTTCTTTTCTTCTTCCTCGTCGAAGTAGCCGTCATGGCAGCCCACGAGCTGGATTTTTCCATGCTCCTTCTGGAAACGGTCAGCGGCTTTCTGGGCGACGCCGGGCGCACCGCCCAAGAAATAGACGGGCCAGCCTTCTTTCGATGCGATCTTTAGCAGCTCGACAGACAGGTCGGCACCGGTCACGCGTTCCGGAAAGGGAGTGCCGAGAGTTTCTCCCGCCCAAAGTACACCGGCTCCGTCAGGAACGACGAGGTCGGCACGATTCAGGATGCGCCCGAGCTCCTTGTCTTCCTGCGCCTGCATGATCATTTCTGCATTGGCCGTGGCAATGAGGCGGGGCTTTTCATCCCCCATCCCTTCTTTCGCCCACTGGAGGACTTCCTGCATGGTGAGTGCATAGACCGTGACGTCCATCACATTGTGCGAGGATTTTTCTATATCTATCATTTTACGCTGTAGTTCGGTGCTTCCTTGGTGATGCTGACATCATGCGGATGGCTTTCACGCAGACCTGCGCCGGTAATCTGAATAAACTGAGTGTCTTCATTCATGGCCTTGATGTTCTTCGCACCGCAGTAGCCCATGGATGCACGGAGACCGCCGATGAGCTGGAAGAGGACGTCGGAAACATGTCCTTTGTAAGGAATGCGGCCTTCGATACCCTCCGGTACGAGTTTCTTCGCATTCTGCTGGAAATATCTGTCCTTGCTGCCAGCCTGCATAGCCCCTAGAGAGCCCATGCCGCGGTAGGATTTGTAGTTCTTGCCCTGATAAATGATCATCTCGCCAGGAGCTTCTTCCGTACCTGCGAGGAGGTTGCCGAGCATGACGCAGGACGCACCGGCGCCAAGGGCCTTTGCGATATCACCGGAGTACTGGATGCCGCCGTCAGCAATGATCGGGATGCCGGTGCCTTCGGCTGCTTTCGCACAGTCATAGATCGCTGTGATCTGCGGTACACCGATGCCCGCAATGACGCGGGTCGTGCAGATGGAGCCAGGTCCGATGCCGACTTTGACAGCAGATACGCCGGCTTCGATCAGTGCCTTGGTCGCATCATAGGTCGCCACATTGCCGGCGATGAGTTCCAGATGCGGGAATGCTTTGCGCAGGCGGCGGATGGTCTGCAGCACGCCTTCGCTGTGACCATGTGCGGTATCGATGACAAGGACATCTGCTTTGGCATCGAGAAGTGCTTCGACGCGGTCTTCCACGTCCGAAGTGACACCGATGGCAGCAGCCACCTTCAGGCGGCCGTCAGAGTCTTTGTTCGAATTTGGGAATTTTCTCATCTTTTCGATATCACGGATGGTGATGAGGCCTTTCAGATGGCCGTCATCGTCCACGAGCGGCAGTTTTTCGATGCGGTGCGCCTGCAGGATGCGTTTCGCTTCTTCCATGGTGGTATGTTCCGGAGCGGTGATCAGACCTTTCGAAGTCATGATGTCGCTGATCGGACGGGACAGATCCGTCTCGAAACGCATATCACGGTTCGTAATGATGCCGACCAGTTTGCCATTCTCTGTGATCGGCACACCGGAAATATGGTATTTGTTCATCAGTTCGTCCGCATCCGACAGGGTGTTGTCCGGAGAGAGGTAGATCGGATCCACAATGATGCCGTGTTCCGAACGCTTGACCAGCTTCACTTCTCTGGCCTGCTCATCAATGCTCATGTTCTTGTGAATGACACCGATGCCG
The DNA here is from genome assembly GCA_021633965.1 of Dialister sp. GTDB lineage: Bacteria > Bacillota > Negativicutes > Veillonellales > Dialisteraceae > Dialister. The sequence goes on along the minus strand of JAJWRZ010000004.1, from coordinate 27,048 downwards.
CCCTCACGCGCCATGGCGATCGCCATTTCTGCTTCAGTGACGGTATCCATGCCGGCGCTCATGACCGGAATATTCAGTGTGACATTCTGTGTAAGGTGGGTGCGTACATCTACGTCGCGCGGAAGGACATCCGAATGTGCCGGGATCAGCAGCACATCATCAAAAGTCAGTCCCTGCTTGCCAAATTTGTCTTCTCTCATCATAGCCTCCATTCAAAAACTTTGGTTACTTATGTGATGTCATGTCTATCTCTCTAGCCCGGAAATGCAGATCTATAGGATCCGCATTCCCTCATATGCCAAAGAGGTGCATTCTTTTCAATTAAAACATTATACCATAAATCACAGAGCTGTGTCTTGTATGATTTTTGAGGGTTCAAGGTTAGCCTGTGGGGCAGAGCGCCCCTTGATTACGGTTGAAAGCCTCGCTTGAATGAGAAATTAGAAATGAGAAATGCGAAATGGTGGTGCGGCACTTAAAAATATGGAAGCGCCGCGGAGTATAGATGGTGACGATACCCGAAGGTGGCATTTCAGTCACTAGTCACAAGTCACTTGAGGCTCCTAATCCCTAGCCACTAGTCACCAGTCACTTCTCCCCCCAATTTTTCAAGGAACGCCCCTCCAAATCGATGCGCGAGTTCTTTCCTGAAATCCATCCCCCGCTCCATGGCGTTTTGCGCTTCCTTTCTCGCTTCTTCGAGGAGCGGGAGATCTTTCACGATATCTGCCGCCTTGAGGTCCGGCATGCCATGCTGGTGATAGCCGAAGAATTCACCGCTGCCGCGCAGGATGAGATCTTTTTCAGACAGGAGGAAGCCATCCTGGATCTCGCACATCAGCTTCATCCTGAGCTGGGTGATCTCATTCTGATTATCCGAGTAGAGGATGCAGTAAGCCTGCACCTCCCCGCGCCCGACACGGCCGCGAAGCTGATGCAGCTGCGAAAGGCCGAAGCGATCGGCTCCGTAGACGAACATGATGGTGGCATTGGGTACATTGACGCCGACTTCGATGACGGATGTGGCGACGAGGAGCTTCTTCTCTCCCCGATGAAAGGCCTGCATGACCGCCTCTTTTTCGCTGTTCTTCATTCGCCCATGGACAAGGCCCACGGGAAACATGGGGAATATGCGGTCACGCAGCTCTTCATACACGGAGACGGCCGAGGCGAGGTCCTGCTTCTCACTCTTTTCGACGAGCGGGCAGACCACGTACACTTGATGTCCCGCTTCCATTTCCCGTCCCATGAAACGAAAGACACGCTGGAGCATCTGACTCCCGATGGCGTAAGTCTTCACCGGATGTCTTCCCGGCGGCATCCCGCGGATGGCTGAAACATCGAGATCGCCATAAACGGAGAGCGCCATTGTCCTTGGGATCGGTGTCGCCGTCATGACGAGGATGTGCGGCGAGCCCCCCTTCGTTTCCAATGCCTTTCGCTGCTTCACGCCGAAGCGGTGCTGTTCATCGGTGATAACGAGACCCAGATGGGCAAAGATGACATCCTTCTCGATCAAAGCATGGGTACCGATCAGCACATCGATGTCGCCTGCTGCCAGCTGCTTCAGGATCTCATGCCGCTCAGAGGTCTTCGTATTTCCGGAGAGGTAAGCGACGCGGATGGGAAGGCCTTCGTAGAAATGCTGGAATGTCTCATAGTGCTGCCCTGCCAGGACCTCGGTCGGCGCCATGAGTGCGCCCTGATAGCCATTCTCTACGATCTTGGCGAGCGAGAGTGCCGCGACAGCGGTCTTGCCGCTCCCGACATCCCCCTGCACCAGGCGGTTCATCGGGATGAGCCCTTCCATATCGTCCTCGATATCACGAAAGGCCTGCTGCTGCCCCTCGGTCAGCCGGAAGGGGAAATGCTCGCGCACCCTCTTGACGAGCTCACCGGATGGCGCACACTTGATGCTCTCTCTCCCCTCTTCTCTCTTTTTACGCAGGAGCAGGACGCCCGCCTGCATGAAGAACAATTCTTCAAATGCGATCCGTCTGCGCGCTTCTCTCTGCTCGGCCCAGTCCTTCGGATCGTGCATCGCACGGATGGCCGCAAGCCGTCCCATCAGATTCTCTCTCCGGACAGTATCCTCCGGAAGATTCTCATCCGCATCCTCCACCAGCGCGAGCGCTCCCTCGATCATGCGCCGAAGCTGCGGCGTCTTGATCCCCTCGGTCAGTCCGTACACAGGGACGAGCTTTTGAAATGACGGCAGATCTTCCGGCTCGATGGCTTCGATCTCCGCATTGCTGATCTGGTTCCTGTTATAACCATACTCCACCTTGCCATATGCCAGCACATGCTTCGAACGATGAAAAAGATCCGCTTTCCACGGTTGATTGAAATACGTGAGCACCACCCCGCCCGTATCATCGACGATCATGACGTTCAGGATCGACATGCCTCTTCGGGGATGGATCTCCTTCATGTTCACCACTTCCCCGTAGACCACTGCCTCTTCATCCGGCACCAGATTTCCCATCGGCGTGACCTTCGTCCAGTCCTGATAGCGCCTGGGGAAATAGGTAAGGAGATCTTCGACGGTATGAATGCCGAGGCGTTCCAGCTTCTCCTTCATCCGAGGGCCGACGCCCTTCAGATACTGGACGGAATCAGATAGTTTCATGGATGACCTCCTTTGAATGGTTACGGGTTCTATGGGTTCAGCGGGTTCTGCGGGTTCAGCGGGTTCTGCGGGGAAGGCGCGGCGCATAAGAATCAGAAGCGCCGCACCACCATTTCGCATTTCTCATTTCTAATTTCTCATTCAAGCAAATCTTTCATTCACAATCAAAGGGCGACCCGCCCCAGGGCTAAGTTTGAAAGCAGAGATGAGTGGCTAGGGATTAGTAGCAAGCGTTGATTGAAATAGCGCAGTTAGCATGCTGACCGTTCTGCAAGGAAGATCTCTCGGCTACGCTCGAGATGACGACGGCGCGAAGCGCTATCAAAACTCCGCGGCGCTTCCATATTTTTACGCGCCGCACCACCACTCCTCACTCCTAACTCCTAACTAGAGAGCGCGAAGCTTTCGTACGCAATCAAGGGGCGACCCGCCCCATGGGCTAACCCTGAACCTCGAACCCGACAGCCCTAATTCTTTTCTCCTATTATAATTCTTCAAATACTCTGATGTAAAATACTTGCGTAAAAAAAAGAGTTGTGATATAGTATGAATGTTGCAATCGCGGAAGTGCAAGGAGGTGTAGCACATGGCTAACTATTGTGAAGTTTGCGGCAAGGGAACCGCTACGGGATTCAATGTATCCCATTCCCATTTGAAAACAAAGAGAACCTGGAAACCGAACATCCAGAGAGTTCGCGTACTGGTTGACGGACAGGTCAAGAGAATGAATGTCTGCACTCGTTGCCTTCGTTCTCATAAAGTAAACAGAGACATCTAATCGATCATCTGATTGCTGCATTTCAAGCCGGCTGAATTTCAGCCGGCTCTTTTTGCATGCTTTTCTAGTGACTAGTGACTGGTAGCTAGGGATTAGGGATTAGGGATTAAGGTGCAAAAAGCAGCGAACTTTTTGCGCCCATCTGCCCGGCTTGAAACATGCTCAAGGTTTCTATATAATGAGAGCAAACAGCAGTATCAGACTTAATAGTTTAAGGAAATACTGATTATTATTTTCATGCAAGAAAGGAGTCTCCTATGCGAAAAATTGTATTTGCCGCCGCCCTCGCCGCCCTCACGCTGGCATCCTCTGTTTCGGCAAACTGGATCACGGGCGAACCGACGATCCTAGCTGTCAATTCCGGCGAAGCCGCTTTTCACACCGCCCTCACAAATGACCAGCGGCTCGACGTGAACCTCACTGCCGGAGAGGAAGGCAAAGCCGACCTCACCTTCACGACGAAAGCCTCGTCAAGTGAACTCTCCCTCTCCTCCCTCCCCATCCTCGTGAACGAAGAGCATGGCTATGCGGACGCGACGCTCACCATCACGCCGCTCGTGAATGATGCGAATGGCCTGCGCTTCTATCTCATCGATACCGGAGAAGCCGGTGGCGCGCACATCGTTTCCTATAAAGGCGGCACCTTCAAGAGCGCCTTCACCGCAGCAGATTTAGAAAACGTCAACGGTGCCTCCTCTTTCACCGTCGAAAAGAAGCAGATCCTCTTCCATACAGAGGAAAATGGAGCTGACGCCACCTACACACTTTCGCTCGATACCAAGTCACTCACATTCACAGCGGTGAAGTGACTGGTGACTGGTGACTAGTGACTGGTGACTAAATACCACCTTCGGGCGTCACCATTATTTATGCATCGCGGCGCTTCTGATTCTTATGCGCCGCACCACACCTTTTGAACCCTTTGAACCCTTTGAACCCTTTGAACCTGTTGAAGCCCAACAAAAAACGCTATCCGAAAATATTTGGATAGCGTTTTTCGTTACTTTCTATCAGCCGACGATGTTCAGCGCATAGACAGCGTATTCTTTTTCCAGAGCTTCGGACTTCTTGGAGAGTTCGATCTGGAGATCAGAAGCGGTGTCATAGTCTTTCGCTTCGAGGGCTTCTTTGAGCTTGGTCACGATAGACTTAGCTGCTTTGGTGTCTTTGATGAGTTCATATTTCTTTGCTGCGATAGCATCCCAGCGTTCTTCATCGAGTTCATCTTCGCTGGCCAGTTTCTTGAAGCTCTTGACAAGTGCTTCAGTGGCCGGGATGATGCGGTCGACGAGTTCATTTTCCCAACGATATTCGATGGAGTCGAGGAAGGAGTCTACAATGACCTGATTCAGGCTGTCGCCAGCAGTGATGACAGCGACTTTGTCCTTGTTTGCCTTCATGGTCTTGATGTTTTCCCATACGGTAGCCGGCGGTTTGCCGAAAGCAGCATCACGTTCTTCCTGTGTGAAGTCTTCGAATACGTTGTCTTCACAGCGATATGCGCGGCCTGCTTCGAGGTAGTCAGCCGCTTCGCCCGGTTTCTTGGAGAGTTCGGCAAGGAGGTCTGCCGGTGCTTTGCCGGAGGTGATCGCATAGGTGATGCCGTCCAGTGCCGTCAGGAAGAGGCAGGAAGCAGCGAGATAGGTATTGGTGAACGGGTTTGGTGCGCGCAGTTCGAAGCGGGTGGCTTTCGGGCTTTCGATGTCGCGGACCAGACCGATCAGAATGGTTCTGTTACGGGACGGTACTTCCGGATTATGACCAAGGGAAGTAACGATGCAGACCGGTGCTTCGAAGCCCGGTTTCAGACGGTTGAAAGCATCGGTGGTGGAGGAGACGAATGGATTCGTTGCTTCGTAGTTCTTCAGGATGCCCATGATGAAGCCATAGCCGATGGTGGAGAGGAAGTCGGCTTTCATATCGCTCGGTGCCAGAAGGTTGATGGTCTTGCCATTCTTCAAAGAAGCGCAGATGCCGACATGGGTATGTTCGCCGGAGCCAGCGACGCCGATGATCGGTTTTGCCTGGAAGGAAACGTCAAGGCCGTATTTGCGGAAGACTTCACGGATGATGATGCGGGCTTCGAGTTCATTGTCAGCAGCCTGCAGCGGATTCATAGAGAAGAGCCAGTCGAGTTCGAGCTGTTCGCAGACATCGACAGTATGTCCCAGATCATCGACTTTCGGCTTGATACCGCCGACTTCTTTATGCCCCATTTCTACATGCATGCCGCGGGCATCCAGTTCTTCGATGGCTTCTTCCATCGCAGTTCTGACGTTGCCGCGCATTCTCTGCCAGTACTGTTCCTGCAGTCTCTGAGAAATGGACAGGTGCTGTACCGTTTCTGTTTCGCTCGGTGTCTTGACCCAGAATTCCAGTTCCGTGCCGATGGTGAATTTTATATCCTCGATCTCATCGACCGGCAGATCTTCCATGCCTTTGACCGGTTTGCCGCTTGCCAGAAGTCCCTTCAGCTTTTCAGCGACGAAAGCGCAGGATTCTTTCAGAATGGAGCGGGAGTCGATGAATTTGCCATTATGCAGAAGGAAGCATGGGATGCGGAGCGTACCAACCGGACGGCCATTGCTGTACAGATTGTCTTCATTGTAGTCGACATACCAGTTCACGCTGGCATCTGCGACCATGTCGACGCGGGCATCATTCAGTGTCGCGATGTTCATCAGGACGACAGAGGATCCGTCAGTCTGAACGGCTGTACCTGCGAAGAAATCATCGTAGTTTTTCAGGAACAGTTCGATCGGCACCTTTTCATCGGTATCATTGCCAGCCAGATCGATGCCGACCAGAGAAACGAAGCGGATTTCCGGATGGGTCTTGAGAAGTCCCAAGACGCCTTCTTTGCCAAATTCACCGGACGGGATGTAGTACAGTAAGTCGTTGTTAATCATTTTGAATTCCTCCTGCTTGATAATGGTTGAACATATGATTTGTTTTTTAGGAATCGATTGGTTGGTTCAAAAGGTTCAAGAGGTTCAACAGGTGTGGTGCGGCGCATAAAAGTAATGAAGCGCCGCGCTAAATTGAAATCATTTTTTGATTCTCCGTTTTTCTGGAGAATGGGAAACCTGTGAACCCGTTGAACCCATTGAACCCGTTTAACCTTTTTTCAACTGGCGAAACCCCAGCGTAGAGTAGCAATACTCCATTTTCCATAAATCTCTCATCCAGGTTGTCCCCCCTATTTGAGTTTCTTTATAAAATAAAAATGACCTACTCTGCGGGTATCCACAGAATAGGTCATCTTCGGCCAGATGAATGTATAGTTGGTTAGTAGTGACTGGTGACTGGTAGCTAGTAGCTAGGGATTAGGGATTAGGGATTAGGAGTGACTGGTAGCTGGGGACTGGTGACTAGGAAGGCGACGTACGTGAAACGAACGCTTCACACATATCATCTCTTCCTATTTCGCGGCGCCTCCAAATTGTTTTGCGCCGCTCCACCATTTCTCATTTCTAATTTCTCATTTCTAATTGTTCCCGCATCTTCCCTTTGCCACGAACCGCTGATTCACAGCGCATCGAGGTGAAGGTTTCCCTAGTCCAGAATGTTCAGCGCATAGACGCGATACTCTTTTTCCAGCGCTTCCGCTTTCTTCGCCATTTCTACCTGCAGCGTAGAAGCGGTGTCGAAGTCATTGGCTTCCAGAGCTTCCTTCAGGCGGGTGCAGAGGCATTTCTCATCCTCCGTATCCTTCGCGAGCTCGATGCGCTTCGCCTTGATGGCTTTCCAGCGCTTTTCATCGATCTTGTCATCGTTATCGAGTTTTTTATATCCTCTGACAGCAGCTTCTGTACCAGGAATAATCCGGTCGATCAGCTCATTCTTCCAGCGGTAAAGGATGGATGCGACAAAGGAGTCTACAATCTGTTCAGAGATCGCACCGCTCTTGGTGAGCGCAGCGACTTTGTCCGGATTGGCTTTCATGATCTTGACATTGTCCCAGACGGTAGCCGGTGGCTTGCCGAAGACAGCATCACGTTCTTCCTGCGTATAGTCTTCGAATACGTTGTCTTCACAGCGATATTCTCTATCCTTAGCCAGGTATCCAGCCTCTTCCCCTGCTTTCTTGGAAAGCTCGGCGAGCAGCTCTTCCGGACCTTTCCCGGAAGCGAGCGCATACTCGATGCCATCCAAAGCAGTCAGGTACAGGCAGGAAACGCAGAGATAGGTATTCGTAAACGGGTTCGGCGCACGGAGTTCGAAGCGGGTGGCTTTCGGATTTCCGATATCACGGATGAGCCCGATCAGGATGGATCTGTTTCGAGACGGCAGCTCCGGCTTATGTCCCAGAGAGGTGACGATGCAGACCGGCGCTTCGAAGCCTGGCTTCAGGCGGTTGAAAGCATCGGTGGTCGAGGAAACGAATGGATTCGTCGCTTCGTAGTTGTTGAGGATGCCCATGATGAAGCCATAGCCGATGGTGGAGAGGAAATCTGCCTGCATATCTTCCGGTGCCAGAAGATTGATGGTCTTGCCATTTTTGAGAAGAGCAGCAAAGCCGACATGGGTGTGTTCCCCGGAGCCGGCGACGCCGATGATCGGCTTCGCACGGAAGGAGACGTCGAGCCCGTTTCTGCGGAATACTTCACGAACCACAATGCGGGCTTCCAGTTCATTGTCTGCCGCCTGCAGCGGATTCGTCGAGAAGAGCCAGTCGAGCTCAAGCTGTTCACAGACGTCGAAAATATGACCATCATCATCGATCTTGGGTTTGATCCCGCCGACTTCTTTATGTCCCATTTCTACATGCATACCGCGGGCATCGAGTTCTTCGATCGCCTGTTCCATGGCGGTGCGGACATTGCCGCGCATGCGCTGCCAGTACTGCTCCTGCAGACGCTGGGAAATGGAAAGATGCTGTACGGTTTCCTTTTCACTCGGTGTCTTCACCCAGAATTCCAGCTCTGTGCCGGTGGTGAATACGATATCCTGGATCTCAGAGAATGGGAAATTTTCCATCCCCTTCACCTGTGCGCCGACCAAGAGCTTTCGGAGGCGGTCAGCGACATATTCGCAGGACTGCTTCAGAATGGAACGGGAATCAATGTATTTGCCATTGTGGATCAGGAAACTCGGAATGCGGAGCGTACCGATCGGAAGGCCTGTCTCTTCATCCACGTTGTCATCATTATAGTCTACATACCAGTTCACGGTGCTGTCGGCGACCATGTCGACGCGCGCATCGTTCAGAGTGGCGATATTCATAAACACGACAGAAGAACCATCTGTCTGGACAGCTTTGCCAGCGAAGAAATCTTCGTAGTCTTTCATGAAGATTTCGATCGGGATGCGTTCATCTGTATCATTGCCTGCAAGATCGATTCCGACCAGAGAGACGAACCGAATTTCCGGATGCTGCGCCAGTAAAGAAAGTACCCCTTCTTTGCCATACTGTCCAGCGGGGATGCAGTACAATAAGTTTTTGTTCATTTGAGTCCTCCTATAGACTTTCTTGAATTTCACCATTTTTATATTGAAAAAAAACTATCTGAATCAATAGAAAATGACCCATCCCTGTAGGAATGAGTCATCTTTGACGCAGCATATGAACTTATGCAATAAGGATACACCACGCTTCTTACTTTGTCAAGCCTTTCGCCTAAGCAAGCAGTTTGCGGACGATCTGATTGATCAGCTTTCCGTCTGCCTGTCCTTTAAGCTTCGCCATGACAGCTTTCATCACAGAGCCCATGTTTTTCTGCCCAGGATCCATGGCATCGACGATTTCCTTGACTGCTGCTTCGACGGCTTCTGGAGTCATTTCTGCCGGCAGGTATTTCTCAAGTACATCGATCTCCGCTTTGGTCTGTTCAACCAGGTCTTCTCTTCCGGAACCCTCGATTTCAGACAGAGTTTCTTTCCTCTGCTTCACTTCTTTCCGGAGAACCGCAAGAACCTGATCATCATTGAAGTCCGCGTGTCCGTTGTCGATTTCAGCCTGTCTGATGTGAGCACGAGCCATGCGGATCGTATTCAGAGCAAGCTTTCCTTCTTCTTTCGCTTTCATGGCTGCTTTCATATCAGCCATGAGCTGTTCTTTGATTGACAAAACTAATCACCTTACAACCTATTATTTAAACTTACGTTTTCTAGCGGCTTCAGATTTCAGTTTACGTCTTACGCTGGGCTTTTCATAATGTTCACGTTTTCTTACTTCAGAAAGAACCCCGGCTTTTTGGCAGGAACGTTTAAATCTGCGAAGAGCACTTTCAAGAGTTTCGCCCTTTTGAACTTTGATTTCAGACATCTATATCCCTCCCTCCCAATAAGACTGATGGGGTGCTATTGCACACTTAATTAGTATAAAGTACAAGTGGCATTCTGTCAATCTGTTTTATGAAAAAAAGTGACTAGGGACTAGGGATTAGGGATTAGGGATTAGACCAAGAGACCAGGAGACATCTGACATCTGACTTCTATCCTCCAGCCTTCGGGCATCGTCCCATATATATTCGCGGCAAAGCCGCCACCTTCATTCCTAATTCCTCATTCCTCATTATTTTTCAGGGAATGGCGGCCAGCCCATTTCTTTGCCGCCGATGATGTGGGCGTGGAAATGGAAGACAGACTGTCCTGCTTTTTCGCCTGTATTCATGACGAGGCGGAAGCCATTTTCTTTCAGACCGGCTTCTTCCGCGATCTTCTTCACGACGAGGAAGAAGTCAGCGAAGTTTTTGTTGTACTCTTCATCGAATGCCAGAATGTTGTCGACATGTTTCTTCGGAATGACGAGGATATGGACAGGCGCGCAGGGCTCGATATCCTTGAACGCAAACCAGTTGTCATCTTCATAAACTTTGGTGCTCGGGATTTCACCGGCAGCAATTTTGCAGAAAATGCAGTCAGACATAGTATTTCCTCCTTAAATAAATGAGATTAGGGTTCAGGGTTCGGGGTTAGCCCGTGGGGCGTGCTGCCCCGTGATTACGTTTGAAAGCCTCGCTCTCTAGTGAGGAGTGAGGAGTGTTGGTGCGGCGCATAAAATATGGAAGCGCCGCGAAGTATTGATAGCGCTTCGCGCCGTCGTCAGAGGGGCGTAGCCGAAAGATCTTCCTTGCAGAACGGTCAGTATGCCAAATTCAGACGTCTGATGTCTCCCAGTCACTTGCATGCCACTTTCGGGCATCGCCCCATATATATTCGCGGCGAAGCCGCCACCTTCATTCCTAATTCCTAATTCCTAATTTTCAATCTCCCCTACCATTCCTTCTTCGGTGATGGCAGTGATGCGGACCGGGTACATGATACCCCGCTCTACACCTTCACTACGGATGGTGACGCGGATGTATTCATCCGTAAGGCCCTCATACCAGCCGTTTTTGACCTCTTCGGCGAGGACATGGACGACCTTGCCGAGGAACTGATCACGGTAGTCCTTCGCGATGCCTTTTTCCAGCTCCTGTACGCGATGAACACGCTCCTTTTTCACCTCATTGGATACCTGATCCGGATAGGTCGCCGCCGGCGTACCGGTGCGCTGGGAATAAGGGAAAACGTGGATGCCGGAGAAGCGGATTTCTTTCAGTGTTTCCAGTGTCTCTTCAAAATTTTCTTCCGTTTCTCCCGGGAAGCCGACGATGAGATCCGTGGTCAGAGCAAGCCCCGGGATCTTGTCACGCAGCTCGGCAATGAGTGCCTTGTACTTGGCCAGGCGGTAATGGCGGTTCATGCCTTTCAGCACGCTGTCCGAGCCCGACTGGATGGGGAGGTGGAGATGGCGGCACACCTTCGGCTCATTCTCGATGATCCGGATCAGTTCTTCGGAGAGTTCGACAGACTCGATAGAGCCTAAGCGGATGCGGAGAAGATCCGGGATCTTCACAAGCTCAGCGACGAGGCTGGAAAGGGAAGTCCCGTCATGGAGATCCTTGCCGTAGTTGCCAAGATGAATGCCTGTCAGCACGACTTCGCGATAGCCGCGATCGACGAGCTTTTTGATTTCTGAAACGGCATCCTCCTGCTTTCTGGACTTCAGCTTGCCTCGCGCATAGGGGATGATGCAGAAGGTGCAGTAGTTGTCGCAGCCTTCCTGCACCTTGATGAAAGCGCGGGTCTTGACCTCTCCTTCCGGGTCGACCTCCATATTTTCGAAATCCTTCACCTTCATGATGTCCACGACTTCGTTCAGCGGCTGCTCCGCCGTTCTCGCTTTCTCCACATACTCGACGATATGCGTGCGATTCTGATGGCCGACGATGACATCAACATCCCCCATCTTCTCGAAGACCTCTGGCGCAAGCTGGGCATAGCAGCCGGCAACGGCAATGATGGCATCCGGATGCGCGCGGCGGATGCGGCGCACCATCTGGCGAGATTTTCTGTCACCGACGCTGGTGACAGAGCAGGTATTGATGACATAGACATCCGCGTCATCGCCCTCTGCCGGGCTGTACCCGTTCCGGACGAAAAGGGTACGCATCGCGTCACTGTCATACTGGTTCACCTTGCAGCCCAGTGTGATGAAGGACACGGTTTTCTTCTGTGATAATTTTTTCTGTTCCATGGCTTCTATTATAGCATAGGAAAATAAAAAAGAGCACCCGACTTTAGTCGGGGCTCTTTGAGGGGGAAGGTTCAGGGTTCGGGGTTCGGGGTTCGGGGTTGTAGTGCGGCGCATAACACGCAAAAGCGCCGCAGAGTATAAATAGGGCGATGACCGAAAGAGGCATGTAAGTCACCAGTCACTTTGCGCCCCTAATCCCTAATCCCTAGTCACTAGTCACCAGTCACTAGTCACTAGTCACTAGCTACCAGTCCCTATTACATCGGATACGTCTCAGACTCCGCCTTCTTGGCGCGGCGCATGAGGGCTTCGAGAGCCTCCAATGCCGTGTGGTCACCATCGATCAGATGGCAGACCTCTTCCGTGATCGGCATATCGATATGTTCGCGAACAGCGATGTCATGCACCAGACGAGCCGTGCGGATCCCTTCCACGATCATGTTCGTGCCTTCAGTGATCTCCTTCGCTGTCTTGCCTTCTGCCATCATCATACCGGCAGTGTGGTTGCGGCTGTGGACAGATGTGCAGGTGCAGACGAGATCTCCCATCCCGGAAAGGCCGAAGAAGGTCGTCATCTGTGCACCGAAATGTACGCCGAAGCGGGTCATTTCGACCAGCCCGCGTGTCATGAGAGCGGCGCGGCTGTTATCACCGAGGCCGATGCCATCCAGCACACCGCAGGCGAGCGCCATGATATTCTTCAGCGCACCGCCGTACTCGACGCCCTTGATATCGTCACTGCGATACACGCGGAAGACCGGGCTCATGAAAAGGTCCTGTACCACCTGCACCGCTTCCGGCACTTCGGACGCAGCGACGGTCGCACACGGCAGCCCACGGCCGACTTCTTCGGCATGGTTCGGCCCGGAGAGGACGACGATCTTTTTCGTGATGCCCTTCACCTTATCCGTGATGACCTCGGAAAGTCGATGACCGGCATGATCCGCAAGCCCCTTGGATGCACAGACGACCACGGTATCCTTTTCCAGCCACGGTACGAGACTTTCCGCCATGGCTTCGACCGCATGTGACGGGGTACAGAGGATGACGCAGCCGGCCCCCTTCACCGCTGTCTCCAGACTGCTCGTGATCTTCACGTGGAGCGGGATGCGGCAGCCCGGAAGGTAGTTCTTATTTTCGCGGCTCTTCTGTATTTCCTGCGCTGTTTGGGGATTTCTGCAGTACATGAAAAGATCATCATGCCGCGCCGCGAGGGAGATCATCATCGCTGTCCCCCAGCCGCCGGCGCCTATCATAGCTACTTTCATCTGCTACCTCTTTTCCCGGGAAATCGGCTTCTCTTCTCCGCGAAGGAGCCGCCCGATGTTGTCTTTATGCTTACCGATAATGATGATGGCGGCAACGGCAGCAAATGCCACATACTCGATCGGCTTATCCATGAAGAACATGACGATCGCTACGACCGGTGCTGCCACGATGGAGCCAAGGGATACGATGTGCTTCCACTTGAAGATGGCAAGCCATACCAAGAAGGCCACCAGCACTGCCGGAGCACAGATATAGGCGAAGGCACCTACGCCGCAGGCGACACCCTTCCCGCTCTTGAACTTCAGGAAAACGGACCAGTCATTGCCGACGATCGCAAAGATCGCACACGCAAGTACCAGCGTGGGATCCGGCATCCCCAGATGCACCGCAAGAAATCCCTTCAAAAAGTCGCAGATAAAGACGGAAAGACCAGCGACAGCGCCCAGCTCACGATACGCATTCGTCGCTCCGATATTGCCGCTCCCCACCTTTTTCAGATTCACGCCATAAAATACACGACCTATAATATATCCGCTTGGTATCGCGCCGATAAAGTACGCCAGCACGATCCAAACTATGCCATCCATCACGGCTCTTCACCATCCTTCTTGCTTCGTACCACGATGCGGATCGGCGTACCTTCGAAGCTGAAGGACTCACGCAGCCGGTTCTCGATAAAACGGACATAAGAGAAATGAATAAGGTTCGCATCATTGACGAACATGACGAACGTCGGCGGACGGATCCCCACCTGTGTCATGTAGTAGATCTTCGCCACGCGGCCGGAATGTGCCGGCGGCGGATTCACCATCTTCGCATCCTCCAAAAGGTCATTCAGGACAGATGTCGGGATACGCAGACTCTGCTGCTCAGCCACATTGTAGATCATATCCCCGAGACGATGGATGCGCTGCTTCGTCAGCGCCGAGCCAAAGAGCATCGGCACATAGGACGCAAATGGCAGACCATTCTTGATCTCCTTCTCGAATTCCACCATCGTATTCGTCTCTTTGGCGACCGCATCCCATTTGTTCACGAAAAGGAGCAGGCCCTTCCCTGCCTCGTGGATGTAGCCGATGATCTTCTTATCCTGCTCCGTCAGCTTGTCGACCGCATCCAGTACGAAGATCGCCACATCACAGTTATCGATGGCACGGATAGAACGGATGACGCTGTATTTTTCCAGCGGCTCATCGATCTTGCTCTTCTTTCTCATGCCCGCTGTATCGACCAGGATGAAGGTCTTTCCCTTGTAGGTCCAGAGAGAATCGACCGCATCTCGCGTCGTCCCCATTTCATCCGCCACGAGCGAGCGTTCATAGCCCAGAAGCGAATTGATCAGGGTAGACTTCCCGACATTCGGGCGTCCCACAATGGCGGTGCGAATGATATCTTCCGACTCCTCCTCTGTCTGCTCCGGGAAGCCTTCCGTGATGCGATCCAGAAGCTCGCCGAAGGAGAGACGGTTCACTGCGGAGATCCCGATCGGATCCCCCAGCCCCAGCGAATAGAATTCGTATACATCCATCTCCTGATTCTCGCTGTCCACTTTATTGACAGCCACGACGACCGGCTTCCCCGTGCGGCGCAGGATCCCGGCGATGATCTCATCATCTGACGTCAGTCCGGCGCGTGCATCAAGGACGAAGAGGATCACATCCGCCTCTTCCATCGCCAGCTCTGCCTGCTGGCGAATGCCGCTCGAGATCTGGTCTTTTTCATTTCTAAACTCGATACCGCCGGTATCGATCAGCGTGAATTCACGGTTCAGCCATTTCACATCACAATAGATGCGGTCACGGGTGACGCCCGGGATTTCTTCTACGATGGACACGCGACGCTGCGCCAGCCCATTGATCAAGGTCGATTTGCCAACATTCGGCCGCCCGACGATGGCTACGAGAGGTTTACTCATGAGCCCATTCCTTTCTATTTCTATGGAAATCATATATTAACCAAGGAGTATGCTGCCTGCCGGCTTCTAAGAGCCGGCCATCCCAAAAGATAGAAGCAACACTTTCCCATTTTCACTGTAAATAAAATTGTATGATAGCAAGGAAGCAAAGTCAAGTAATCCTCCACTTTTCACTTCCACCCATCCCATGATCCCCTTAAAACCACCGACGGCTATAGCGATGTCTTATGAGATGTCCTATCCGAGCCAATAAAAAACCGCATTGCTCTTCTCGCAATGCGGTTTTTATCATTTTCTCTTATTCAGCATCATGAGCCGGTGCTTCGACGAGGGAGAAGGAGATTCTTCTGCGAGCTTCGTCGATGTTGATGATCTTGACTTTCAGATCATCGCCGACCTGGCAGATGTCGCCCGGTTTCTTGTTGTGGTCATCGGTCATTTCATTGATGTGGAGCAGACCGGTGAGGCCGTCTTCGAGTTCAACGATAACGCCGAATTCCAGGATCTTGACGACTTTAGCGTCTACGATGTCATCAGCAGCGTGGTTGGTGACAGCGGTTTCCCATGGATTCGGGAGGCAGTCTTTGTGAGAGAAGGAGATTCTCTGTTTTTCACGATCGAAGGATTTGATCTTGACGTCAATGACCTGATCCGGTTTGAGGACGTCTTCCACTTTGCCGATCTTCTTCCAGGAGATATCGGAGATGTGGAGCAGGCCTTCTACGCCATTGATGCCGATGAAAGCACCGTATGGCATGATCTTCTTGACAGTGCCCTGAAGAACGTCGCCGTTTTCATAAGCAGCTTCGATCTCATCCATTTCATTGTTTCTGGCATCTTCCAGTACTGCTTTGCGGGAGAGAACCAGTCTATTCTTAGCGCGGTCGACTTCGAGGATCTTAGCCGGGAATTTCTGTCCGACAAGATTCTGCAGGGAGTGAACGAAGCGCAGGTCGCCCTGGGACAGCGGAATGAAGCCGCGGAGGGACTTCAGCTGAACGAGCAGACCAACTTTGATAGCTTCGATGCCTTCGCATTCGACAGCTTCGCCTTTTTCGAAAGCTTCTTCGACAACGTCCCAGTCAGCGAGACGATCAACTTTGATCTTGGATACGTAAATGGTGCTGTCTTCTTTGACACCGCTGACGATCTGTACACGAAGTTTGTCGCCAACTTTGAGTACGTCTTTCAGAGATGCTGGTGCCGGGAATGCATATTCATGAGCCTGCAGTACAGCTTCTGTTTTGTAGCCGAAGGAAATATAGGCTTTGTCGTCGAGTACGTCGACAACTTCCCCTTCTACTACACTGCCTTTATGCACGTCCAGGTTCATTTCTTCCTGTTCCAGCATTTCTTTCATGTTTTCCATAATAAAAACTACCTCCTCTATGATCCAGTCCGGTGTGGATGCACCGGCGGTGATGCCAATCTTGTCCCGGGTTTGGAACCATTCAGATTTTAGTTCCTCTGCCGTTTCGATATGATGAACGCAGGCGCCTTCGCTCCTGCATACGTCTGCCAGTCGGCTGGTATTAGCGCTGTTGCGCCCGCCGATGACAATCATCACATCTACTTTCCTCGCCAGCTCACGCGCCGCCTGCTGTCGCTGCATGGTCGCATCACAAATGGATTTGTGAAGAAACACATGCGGGATCCGTTGCCGGATCGCCTGCACCAGCTGGTCAGCCAAAGCCACCGAAAATGTGGTCTGCGTGACGATATGCGCCTCTTCCATGTCTGGAAGCCGGTCTACATCTTCGAGGGTTTCTACCTGGAAGGAATGACCCACTGCCCACTCCGCTACGCTCTTCATTTCCGGGTGCTTCTTTTCACCGATGAGTACGACGGTCTTTCCATCAGCCACGAGGTCTTTGGTGATCTCCTGGTTCCTTTTGACGAAAGGGCACGTCGCGTCCATTAGGGCCAGATTTTTGCACTTGAGCTTATTATA
Organism: Dialister sp.; assembly: GCA_021633965.1. Classification (GTDB taxonomy): domain Bacteria; phylum Bacillota; class Negativicutes; order Veillonellales; family Dialisteraceae; genus Dialister. The sequence goes on along the minus strand of JAJWRZ010000004.1, from coordinate 9,982 downwards.
GCACGAAGGGCCCACTCCGTGCGAGCGAATTATTACAGTTTCATCTGTCAAAGTGTCCAGATCGTCCACCGGATAGACGCCTTTTTCAGAAAGCCTTCCAACCACCTGTGGGTTATGAATGATGGGACCGTAGGTAACGGCCTTAATGCCCGAATTTGCCGCATTTTCCGCGATTTTCATGGCTCTTTTCACGCCGTAGCAAAAGCCCATCACTTTCGATTTATAGATTTCCATGATTTTGATTCTCAATTGAAGCGCCCGCTATAGAGCAGGCATTATGTTTGAAATAGAAAAGTTCAATAGCAAGATAAAAGGTTCAGGGTTAGTCCCAGGGGCGGCTCGCCCCTTGATTACGTTTGAAAGCCTCGACTGAATGAGAAATTAGAAATGAGAAATGCAAAATGGTGGTGCGGCGCATAAAAATATGGAAGCGCCGCGAAGTATAAATAATGGCAATGCCTTGTGCTGGCATTCCAGTCACTAGTCACCAGTCACTTGAGACTCCTAATCCCTAGCTACTAATCCCTAGTCACCAGCTGCCAGTCACTTTTTATAGTTATCCATCAGCTTCTGGATCTCTGCCTTCACGATGTCATTGAGCTCGGCCACCTTCTCATCGGTCGGGCGCTGCTTTTTGACCTCGATCGGCTTTCCGATGAGGACGGCCAAAGGACCATTCTTACGAGGCAGATCCATCGTGCCAAGGACGGCGACAGGAATGACCGGAGTGCCGGTCATGAGTGCGAGGGATGCCATGCCCGTGTGGAAACGGCCGAGTCCTTCTCTCTTGATGCGGGTGCCTTCCGGGAAAATGCCGAGGGGATTACCCTCCTTGATCTCCTTGATGGCCTGACGCACAGCAGCGCGATCGACGCTGCCGCGCTTCACCGGGAAGGTGCCGAACTGACGGATCAGCCAGCCGAAGAATGGATTTTTGAATAGCTCTTCTTTCGCCATGTAGTGGATGATGCGGGTATTAAAAGCCACGCCGACGACAGGGGGATCCCAATAGCTCTTATGGTTCGGTGCAACGATGATGGCCCCGGTCTTTGGCACATTCTCCCGCCCTTCGACCTTGAGACCGAAGATGACGAAGAAGAAGAAATTTAAGATGGCTCTGACAATAGCATAGCCCATAGGATTCACCTCGTTTGAAAATGGTGGTCGGCTGTTAGCCGTTTGCCGTTGATAAAGCGCAAGAAGACAGGGAGGCTATAAGACTTCAGACTTCAGACTTCAGATTTTAGACTTCTGATGTCTCCCAATCTCTATGTCCAGTCCTTGATCCCTAGTCACTTACTTGCTAAACCCCGGAAATTTCTTTTCACAGATGGCGATCATAGCTTCTGCGGTGCCTTCGAGCGTGAGGTCGCCATTATCAAGAAGGATGGCGTCCTCTGCCTGCTTCAGGGGAGATATCTCCCGGTGGCTGTCCATGTAGTCGCGCTTTGCCACATCGGCTTCGATGTCTTCGAGCGAAAGCTCCGGGTGCTGGGCTTCGAGCTCTTTGAAGCGGCGAAGCGCACGGGTGTGAACGGAGGCGGTGAGGAAGATCTTCACATCGGCCTTCGGCAGGACAGTCGTCCCGATGTCACGTCCGTCAAGGACGATGCCGCCCTTTTCGGCCTGGCGGCGCTGGATGGCGACCATCGCCGTACGCACGCCGCCGATGGCGGAAACTTCCGATACATGCCCGGAGACTTCCGGCGTGCGGATAAAGGGCGTCACATCTTCGCCATCCACGATGACGTGCATGGCATCCATGCCGGGCTTCACTTCCATATCGAGGGCTTTTGTCATAGCGGTGATCTCCGCCGGATCTGTCAGCCCCTTCTTCAGGGCTTCATAGGTGACAGCGCGATACATCGCTCCGGTATCGAGATAGGCATAGCCAAGGCGTGATGCAAGGATCTTCGATACGCTGCTCTTGCCGGCCCCCGCAGGGCCGTCGATGGCGATGGATAATTTTCGCATAAATGATGATCTCCTTTATATGAATTGGTTGGTTCAGGGTTCAAGGTTCAGGGTTAGCCTCTGTGGCGTGCCGTTCCATTGACTGCAGGCGAAGAGGGGAAGCGGGTTCTATGGGTTCAGTGGGTAGGGCAGGGACGGTGCGGCGCCAGATTCTTCGACTCAGTTCTCACTGTTCCGCCTTTACATTATCGAACATCCGACATTTCACTCCGCTCAGGATGACGAAATGCGCCGCGGAGTATAGATGGTAGCAATACCCGAAGGTGGTATTTAGTCAGCAGTCACTAGTCACTTGAGATTTCTAATCCCTCATTCCTAGCCACTCATCCCTGCTTTCAAACTTTTTGGGGGATATCCCTTTCCCGTATCGTCATCCCGAGCGCAGCCCTCCATCTCTATGACACCGCGGTTAGTATCACATAGGCACTGGTGGAAAACGACGTCTTGGTATTACGTATTTCTGCTTTCACTCATTCTTCGTTTAGCGGTCTGCAAGGGAGATTTCTCGCTTCGCTCGAAATGACGATACAGTAGTCTGATGTCTTCTAGTCTTTTAGTCACCGGCTACTCATCCCTGCCGGCTGCACTTTCCGCTGCCAGATGTCCGGTCGAGAAGGCCGCCTGCAGATTGTAGCCGCCGGTGAAGGCGTGGATGTCAAGGACTTCTCCTGCGAAGTAGAGCCCTGCCACTTTCTTTGATTCCATGGTGGACGGATTCACTTCTTTGACGGAGATGCCGCCGGCTGTCACGATGGCTTCCTCGATGGGACGAGTGCCTGTGACGGTGAGCTTCATGGACTTCATCGTCTGCACGAGGGACGCGCGCTGGGCTTTCTTGAGCTCGCTGACAGGAAGGTCCCGAGGGATACCTGCCAGTGAGAGCACGACGTCGATCATACGATGCGGGAGAAGCTCGACAAGCGCGCCGGCCATCTGCTTCAGGTGATGCTTTTCCAGATCTCTCAGGACACGCTTATCGAGAATTTCCTGCGTGAGCGCAGGCTTGAGATCGAGCGTCGCTTCCACGGGATGTCCCTGTGAGAGCCAGAGGGAGGCTTTATCCGAGAGGGAGAGCACGATGGGGCCGGTGATCCCGAAATGGGTGAAGAGCATCTCTCCGAATTCCTCTGCCTTTCTGCGCCCGCCGGCGGAAAGAGACAGTGTGACATTCTTGAGCGAGAGCCCCTGCAGGTCCTTCGGCCAGCTTTCCTTCGTGACGAGAGGGATGAGGGCAGGTCGGATGGTCGTGATCTTGTGCCCGATCTCTCCGGCCATCCGATACCCGTCTCCCGTCGAGCCCGTACGCGGGTACGAAGCGCCGCCGGTCGTCAGGATCACGGCATCGGCATCATAGCGTCCCTTCTTCGTGACGACGCCCTTCGCCCTGCCGTCTATGACGACGATATGAGACACTGGCTCCTCCAAGTGAAGCTCGACCTTCTTTTCTTTGAGAAGGCGCATGAAAAGGCGGCGCACCTCCTGTGCATCATCGCTGGCAGGGAAGACACGTCCACCGCGCTCGACCTTGGTCACAAGACCGTAGCCATGGAGCAGCTCCAGCAGGTCTTCATTCGAGAAGGCTTCGTAAGCACTGTAAAGAAATTTCCCATTGCCCGGTGTCTTCCCGATGAAATCCATGATGGGCGCGCTGTTTGTCAGATTGCAGCGGCCTTTGCCGGTGATGCCCATCTTCAGGCCGACCTTCGGCATTTTTTCAAAGAGCATGACCTTGGCTCCCCGCTCCGCTGCCGTGACAGCGGCCAGAAGTCCCGCCACGCCGGCTCCGATGATGGCGATCTTTTTATTTGTGGAGCTCATACAGTTTCTTGACCTCCTCCAAGGACAGGCGGCGGTATTCCCCGCGGGAGACGCCGGCAAGCGTCAGGAAGCTGTACTGCACGCGCTTCAGCCCAAAGACAGGATAGTGGAACGCCGCCATCATTTTACGGATCTCACGGTTCTTCCCTTCGTGGAGCGTCATGCGTACCTTTGTCTTATTCTTCTCCTTGTCATAGCCCAGGACTTCGATCTCGCACGGTGCAGTCACTCCGCTGTCGATGCGCACGCCCTTCGACATTTTATCTGCCAGCTTCAGTGAATATTTCCCACGGACTGTGACTTCATATACCTTTTTGACCTCATGCTTCGGATGCGTCAGGATGTTGTCGAGCTCGCCGTCATTCGTCATGAGGAGCAGTCCTTCGGAGTGATAGTCAAGCCGTCCGACAGGGAAAATGCGCTCACGAATATTTCTGAAATAGTCCATGACCGTGCGCCGCCCCTGCGGGTCAGTGACAGACGTGATGACATTATCCGGCTTGTAGAAGAGGAAATAGCGTTTCCGCTCAGGGCGGATGCGTTCTCCGGCGACCTCTATGCGATCGGAAACAGGATCGGCTTCGCTCCCCAGCTCGCGGATGACCTTGCCATTCACACGGACCTGTCCCGCTGCGATCAATTCTTCAGCCTTGCGGCGGGAGCAGATGCCCGCATGGCTCAATACCTTCTGTAAACGTTCTTTCAAAATAGTTCTCCTTCTTCCAGTCCTTCTCGCCAGCGCATCCGAAGCTCATTCACATCGGAAAGCCCGGTGCAGGCGAGGAAACGCTTCGTCGTACCATAAAGGATCGGCCGTCCGGGTATATCCAGACGTCCTCTTTCTTCGATGAGACCCTTCTCCATGAGAAGCCCCAGCACACGGCCTGCCGTCACGCCGCGGATCTTCTCGATCTCGACTCGCGTCACAGGCTCTTTGCAGGCCACCACCGCCAGCGTCTCCAGCGCCGCAGCCGAGAGCGGCGTCTGTTTCCCCAGAAGGGAGGAGAGCCAGGTGTCATATTTCTTTTTCGTCGCCAGCATGTACCCCGCGCCCGTGTGATGGAGCGTCAAACCGGAGTCTGGCTTTTCATATTTTTCAGACAGTAGCGTGAGTGCTTTCTCGATCATCTGAGAGTCTTCTCCCACGGCCTTTGCCATGTCGGTCAGAGAGACAGGGCTCCCCTTCGCAAAAAGAAAGGCTTCGATGAGCGCTGACAGCTGTATAAGAGTGTTTGTCATAAATGTCCTTTGTTGCGTTATGGGTTTAAGGGTTCAGGGTTCAGGGTTCAGGGCTCGGGGTTCAGGATTAGCCCGTGGGGCGGCTCCATCCACTGATTTTGAATAAAAGCTCTGCTTGAATTAGGAATGAAGGTGGCGGCTTCGCCGCAAATATATATTTTGCAGCGAAGCTGCCACCACAACCCTGAACCCATCAACCTGAACCTTGAACCCCATCTCTGCTTTCAAACTTCAGGGTTAGCCCGACAACTTGAACCTTAACCCCTAATCCCTCACGATTTCTAGTCCCCCTGCCCCTTCGATCACTCTCGCCTCGCCAAGGCGAATCAGTTCAAGGAGTGCCACGAGTGTGACGGCGAGGCGGAGGCGTGTCTTCAGCCGCCGGAAATACTGCGTGAAGTCCACACGATGAAGGCAAGAGAGCGTCTCTTTCAGCGTCTCCATCTCCTGCTCCATCGACACCTCCTCGGGGGCGAGGATCTCTTCCTTCTCTTCATGGAGAGAGTCATAGAGCGAGAGGAAGGCCGCGCGCAGCTTCAGGAGGGAAATCCGCCCCTGATACAGCCCGCCCTTCACAGCCTCGGGTTCTTTCTTCCAGTACGGCCTTTCGGCATCGATGAGCGCCTCGATGCGTCCCTTGATCTCCTTCATCCGCTTGAATTCTTCGAGTGACCTTGCGAGTTCGGCTCTCGGGTCTTCCGTCTCATCGTCTGCCTCCTGCCTCCGCTTCGGGAGCAGCATCCGCGACTTGATGAAGATGAGTGTCGAAGCCATGGCGAAGAAACTGCTCGCCAGCTCCAGATCGAACGCCTGCGCCCTCCTGAGGTATGCGAGATACTGCTCGGTGATCTCATGGATCGGTATGTCGTGAATATCGATCCGATTCTTCGTCACAAGGTGCAGCAAAAGATCCAGCGGCCCTTCGAAGACAGGGAGATTCACCTGATATTCTTTTTCGATCGCTCCCGCCTCCTTGCGCACACGACCCCATCATGAATGTACTCTATTATATTATCATAAATCGAATCATTTGTTGATAGGATTATAAGTTCAGAGTTAGCCCATGAGGCGGGGCGTCCCTTGATTGCGGATGAAAGCACTTCTCGCCAGTGAGAAGTGAGGAGTGAGGAGTGTTGGTGCGGCGCATAAAAATCAAAAGCGCCGCAAAGTATAAATAATGGCAATGCCCGAATGTGGTATCTAGTCACTAGCCTGAACCTTACACCCATAACTTATGTTACAATACCTCTAAAAGGAGCTGATACCCATGAATGATTCCCACCACCTTCCCCCCTTCACGAAAGCACTTTTAGACTTTGCGAAAGAAGCGCGCGATGATTTCTGTACGCCGGGACACCACAGCGGCGCACTGTTTGATGAAATCCCTGAAGGACGCGCCTTCGTCCGTGCGCTCGGTGAAGGCGCTTTTACAGCGGACATCTCGGACTCTTCTTCCGTCATCGGGGATCCGTCCTCTCACGAAGGCGTCTCCGGAGAGGCAGAAGCCCTCGCTGCGAGCGTGTATGGGAGCGATCGCTGTTTCTTCGTCTTGGGCGGCACCTCCGCCTCGAACCGCATCGCGATCAGCGCGCTCGTCTCAGAGGGCGACCTCATTCTCTTCGACAGGAATAACCACAAGTCTGCCTCGCAGGCCGCACTCGCCGCTGCCGGCGGACTTCCTGTTTATCTCGCCTCCGAGCGAAATGAAAGCGGCATCATCGGCGGACTGACGGAAGAAACGCTTGACCCCGTCCGCCTCCGCAAGAAAGCGGCCATGCTCTCGCCCGCCGCAGGGAAAAAGCAGCGCCCCTACCGCCTTGCCTGCCTCCAGCTCTCCACCTATGACGGCCTCTTTCTGAATGCGAGAGAGCTTCTTCGCCGCATCGGCTCACTCTGCGACTACATCCTCTTCGACGGCGCATGGGTCGGCTACGAAAATTTCCTCCCGCTCCTTCAGGATTCTGCCGTCCTCACCTTCCCCCTGACGAAAGACGATCCCGGCATCCTTGTGACACAGTCCGTCCACAAGCAGCTTGCCGGATTCTCCATGACGAGCCAGCTTCACAAGAAGGACAGCCACCTGCGGGGGATGACACGCTATCTCGAGGATGACGTCCTGCAGGCTGCCTTTCTCATGCATATATCGACCTCCCCTTACTATCCGCTCCTTGCCGGGCTGGAAATGAATGCATACCTGCACCAGAAGAAAGGAAAGGAGCTCTGGCAAGAAGCCGCGATCACGGCGACAGAGCTGAAGAGATCCATCCTCAAGCGTTGCCGCTTCCTTCGACCTTTCACCGCTCCCACGGTGCGCGCCGCTTCCTGGGACGCCCACCCGACAGAAGAGATCCTCTCAGATCCCGCCTTCTTTGCGATTTCCCCCAAAGACACATGGCACGGCTTCTCCCATATCGCAGAAAACCTCTACCTCACCGATCCCTGCAAGGTACTCCTCGTGACAGACCCGCTCCCTGCACCGCTTCTTTCCCATTTTCTCGAAAGCCGCCATGTAACGGTGGAGAAATCTGATTTCCACACCCTCCTCTTCCTCATCGAGCCGGGTGATACGAAGGAAAAGCAGGAACACCTCCTCTCCCTTCTTCAGGAATGCGAAGCGGCCTATGAGGCCAATACACCGATGTCCGTCTTTGCGCCGCACCTCACCTGCCGGAAAGGAGAAGGACTGAAAGACTTCTCCCTGCGCTATCAGGACTTTCTTCGCCGGGAAGAAGCCGCCCGCCTTACGCAGGTGCTCTTCGATGAAGATCATTTCCCCAAAGCCATGCTCACCGGGAAACAAGCCCATCAGGCCTTCCTCAAAGGAGCACGTGAGCGCGTCCCACTTCCGAAAGCCAAAGGACGCGTATCTCTGGAAATGATCCTCCCCTATCCCCCCGGTATCACCGTCTTAGAGCCCGGTGAGGTCTGGACGGACGAGGCACTTTCCTATTTCCTCTTCCTGCAGAAATACAAGAGCGCCTTCCCAGACTTTTCCCCTGAGATACTCGGTGTGCATGGAAACGGAAATGACGCGTATGTATGGGTGCTTAAAAACCAGAAAGAGGGGAGCTAAGGAAGCACTGATTAAATACCTCTTTCAGGTATCGCCCACATTTATGTTTGCAACGAAGCTGTCCCTTTCCCTGTTGAACCTGCTGCCCCCCTTGAATCAAAAAAGGCTGCGTCATATGGCGCAGCCTTTTTCTTAGTCCTTAAACGGATCCTCCTCCGCATTACGGTTATTCAAGATCTCATCAAGCGTCTTCATCGGACACATGTAGCCGCACATCGTACAAGTCTGTTCATCTTCCGGGATGCTGCTCTCTCTGTAGCGACGCGCCTTGCCCGGATCGATGGCGAGCGGGATCATGCGATGGAAGTCCACCTTGCGGCGTGCCCAGCTCATTTCTTCATCCCATTTTTCCGCGCCCTTCACGCCCTTGGCGAGATCCGCGGCATGGCAGGCGATCTTCGAAGCCACGATCCCCTCGTGCACATCATCCAGATCCGGCAGACGCAGATGCTCCGCCGGAGTGACGTAGCAGAGGAAGTCTGCCCCGCATGCTGCCGACAGCGTCCCCCCGATCGCCGCGGTGATGTGATCATAGCCCGGTGCCACATCGGTGACGATCGGTCCCAAGACATAGAGAGGCGCCTGGTGAGTGAGCTTCTTTGCGATCTCCACATTCATGCGGATATCCGAGATCGGCATATGCCCCGGGCCTTCCACCATGACCTGTACCCCCGCCTTGCGCGCACGCACGACCAGCTCACCCAGATTGATCAGCTCCGAGATCTGCACGGCATCTGTCGAGTCATGCCCACAGCCGCTGCGGCATCCATCACCCAAAGACAGTGTGACATCATATTTCTTCAAAAGCAGCAGCAGACGGTCAAACTGTTCGTAGAAAGGATTCTCCTTCCCGTGCATGTACATCCACGCAAAGAGCACCGAGCCGCCGCGCGAGACCAGATTTGTGATGCGCTTATTTCTCATGATGTGCTTCGCCGTCTCACGGTTCAGCCCCGCATGGATCGTCATGAAATCCACGCCATCCTTCGCATGACGTTCCACGACAGAGAAGAGATCGTCTGCCGTCATATCCTTCAGCCCCTTGTGAAGGACGCCCTTCACATCATACATCGGCACCGTACCGATGGAGGCCGGACTGTTTTTCACCAGCCATTCACGGAACGGCGCCGTCTCCCCATAGCAGGACAGATCCATGATAGCCTCCGCCCCCATCTCCCAGGCGAGCTTCGCCTTCGCCTGCTCCGTGTCATAGTTACATACATCAGAAGAGATCCCCAGATTTACATTCATCTTCGTCCGAAGCCCCTTGCCGATCGCATACGGATGGAGCGATGTATGGTAAATATTCGCCGGAAGGACGATCGTCCCCTCCGCGATGCCGGAGCGGATGAATTCTGCGCTCACGCCCTCTTCACGTGCGGCTGTTTCCATTTCCTTCGTGATGATGCCTTCTCTTGCTGCTTCAAGCTGCGTCATAGTCAACCTCCAATAAAAAAATCCGCCTCCGGCGGATACTCTGTCAAAATAGAGCCCGCTTCCTTACGCCGGTATGATCCGATTCAAGTTCAAAGGGTCAGCGCTTCGCGCCTCTCAGCCCCTTAGGGCTCCCCCAGCTGGTTTCTATCTCTATTATACAGGATGTGTCAAAGTGATATGATTTCTCAACGCCTAAAGTCCTTATACAGAAGAGATCCCATCCACGCATCGCGAGCCTTTTTCACGCAGGCAAAAAGGCGATGTGAAATAACGATCATCTCATTTTCGCGTTCCATCTGCCGCGGGGGACTTGCAGCTCTCATAGGAGTGACCGGGAAACCTTATCCCAGCTGTCTTTCATGCCATAGTCACCCTATCCGCCCCTACGGGGCACCTTCCCCTAGAGGGGAAGGCTGCGATACGAGAATACCATCTTCTAAA
>JAJWRZ010000152.1:0-4593 GCA_021633965.1 Dialister sp. | reverse complement strand
AAGTAAAAAGGGGCTGTGAAGAAATGAGAATTCATTTCTTCACAGCCCCTTTTTGATTGCCATATGTTACTGGATGCGTGCGAGAATGGCGTCGGTCATGCCGCGGCCATTGACTTTCTTCATGCCTTCTTTGTAGATGTCACCGGTGCGGTAGCCGTCATCGAGGGCCCGATTGACAGCAGCTTCGATGGCATCAGCGGCTTTGTCTTCATTGAGGGAGTAGCGAAGGAGCATGGCAGCGGAAAGGATGGTCGCGATCGGATTCGCAATGCCTTTGCCTGCAATGTCCGGAGCCGAGCCATGGATCGGTTCATAGAGGCTGGTCTCATTGCCGATAGAGGCAGAGGGGAGCATGCCGATGGAGCCGGAGAGGACAGCGGCTTCATCAGAGAGGATGTCGCCGAAGAGATTTCCCGTGACGACGACGTCGAAGAAGGACGGATGGATGGCGAACTGCTGCGCGCAGTTGTCGACATACATATGGTCAAGCTGAACATCCGGATAGTCCTCGTCATGGATCTTGGTGACGGTGCGTCTCCAGAGGCGGGAGGTTGCAAGGACATTGGATTTGTCGACGCTTGTCACATGACCATGACGCTTGCGGGCCGCTTCCATGGCGAAGCGGGTGATGCGGTCGACTTCCGGCACAGAGTAGTTTTCCAGATCCCAGGCTCTTTCTGCGCCGTTATGGATCTCGGATTCACAGCGGTCACCGAAGTAAATGCCGCCAACGAGCTCACGGACGATCATGATGTCGGTGCCTTTGGCAATTTCCGGTTTCAGCGGAGAATACTCGATCATGGAGTCCTGGATCTTCACGGGACGGAGGTTTACATAAAGGCCAAGCGCTTTTCTCAGGCCGAGGATGGCTTTTTCCGGACGCAGCGATGGCTCCAAGTGATCCCACTGGTCACCGCCGACAGCGCCGAAGAGGATGGCGTCTGCCTTCTTGCAGGCATCAATGGTATCCTGCGGCAGCGGTTCACCGAATTTGTCGTAGGCTGCGCCGCCTGCATCTTTCCATTCATAGGTAAGGCCGATCTTGTAAATGTCATCGATCTTCTTCAGAACTTCGACAGCCGCATCGGTGATCTCTGTACCGATGCCGTCACCAGGGATGACAACGATGTGTTTGGACATGATTTGATTCTCCTTATTCCTTATATTTCTTCAGTGGTCATGTAGTAAGAGCGGGTAGATGGTTCCGGGTTCAGGGTTCAGGGATGACCCGTAGGACGTACGATCCCTCAATTGCGTGCAAAAGAAGTTCTGCGGGCTCAAGGGGTTGGTGCAGCACATAAAAATCAGAAGCGCCTCGAAATCATCGTTCTTCGCGCGGGCCAACCCCTTGCCCTTCGGGCGTTCCCCTTCCAAGGGAAGGGGATAGGAACCTGAACCTCTAAGTTTGAAAACAGAAAATAGCCATCTTCCCTTTATATACATCATATACATCCTCATAGGTTAAACAGGTTCTGAAGGTTCAAAAGGTTCACAGGTTCCTCATCTTTCGTAAATACCGTATATTCTAAAACTCCGCGGCGCTTCCCTATGATGATGCGCCGCACCACCCCCGTTGAACCCATAGAACCTGCTCCCCCTCTTTCATCCCCAATCAAGGAACAGGACGTCCCCGAGGCTAACCTTGAACCCGACAACCCTTCTTATTTCTTTTTCGCTTTGACGTAGTTGATGAGTCCGCCCGCTTTGGCGATATCCTGGATGAAGCCCGGAAGCGGCGGTGCCTGGAAGGTATCCCCGGTGGTGAGGTTTTCGATCTTGCCGGTGGAGATATCGATGCGGAGCATATCGCCTGCGTGGATCTTCTCGACCTCATCTCCGATCTCCAGAAGCGGCAGACCTACATTGATGCCGTTTCTGTAGAAAATGCGAGCGAAAGACGATGCAATGACGACGGGTACACCGCTTGCTTTGATGGCGACAGGCGCATGTTCGCGCGAGGAGCCGCAGCCGAAGTTTTTGCCGCCGACCATGATGTCGCCGGCTTTGACATTCTCCGCGAAGGTGGGGTCGATATCCACCATGCAGTGCTTGGATAGTTCCTTCGGATCGAAGGTATTCAGGTAACGGGCCGGAATGATGACGTCCGTGTCGATGTTGTCGCCGTAGCGCCAAACCTTTCCTTCTAATACTGCCATGTTATTTGACCTCCTTCGGTACCGCAATACGTCCTAAGATAGCGCTGGCCGCTGCCACCTGAGGGCCTGCCAGATAAATTTCAGAATCGGTCGGTCCCATGCGGCCGATGAAGTTTCTATTCGTGGTGGAGACGCATTTCTCTCCGTTTGCAAGGATCCCCATGTAACCGCCAAGGCACGGGCCGCAGGTCGGTGTAGACACGGCACATCCGGCATCGATGAAGGTCTCGATGAAGCCGGCATGCATGGCCTGCAGGTAAATCGTCGGTGTCGCCGGGATGACGATGCAGCGGACATTCGGATGGACTTTATGCCCCTTGAAGATGCGGGCTGCGATAGCCAGATCCTCGAGACGGCCGTTCGTGCAGGATCCGATGACCACCTGATCGATCTTGATCTCCCCGAAGGTGCCGATGACCTTCGTATTTTCCGGCAGGTGCGGGAAGGAAACGACCGGCTTCATAGAGGAAAGATCGATCTCTACGACGCGGGAATAGTGCGCGTCTTCATCCGCTTCGACGACGTCGAACGGCTTATGGTAGCGCCCCTCGATGTAAGCGATGGTCTTTTCATCGACAGGGAAAATGCCATTCTTTCCGCCGGCTTCGATCGCCATATTTGCAATGGTGAAACGGTCGGTCATGGAAAGGGAATGGACGCCCGGGCCTGTGAATTCCAGCGACTGGTACAGCGCACCATCGACGCCGATCATGCCGATCAATGTCAGGATGACATCCTTACCGGTGATGTCCTCCGGCTTCGTGCCGGTCAGGACGACCTTGATCGCATCCGGCACTTTGAACCATGCTTCGCCGGTCGCCATGGCAACGCCGAGGTCGGTAGAACCGACGCCGGTAGAGAAGCCGCCCAGCGCGCCGTAGGTGCAGGTATGAGAGTCCGCACCGATGGTGACCATGCCGGGTCCTACGAGGCCTTTTTCCGGAAGCAGTGCATGCTCGATACCGACACGCCCCTGCTCGAAATAATTGACAATGCCGTTTTTATGCGCGAAGTCACGGACGATCTTCGCAAGTCCGGCAGACTTGATATCCTTTGCCGGCTGGAAATGATCCGGAACGAGAACGATCTTCTCCTTGTCGAATACCGGGACACCGATGCGCTTAAATTCCGCAATGGACGGCGGCGCGGTGATATCATTCGCCATGACTAGGTCAAGGCGGCAATTGATCAGATCCCCTGCTTTCACAGAATCGACACCGGCATGCTTGGCCAGGATCTTCTGTGTCATTGTCATACCCATACTATTTCCTCCTCTGCAATCTCCCACTTTTGCTGCAATAAAAAAATCTTCCGTCTCGCAAGAGACGAAAGATTCGCGGTACCACTCTTATTCATATTTCTGCAGAAATATGCACTCTGTCTGATAACGGTCAGGTTCCGGCGAGGCCTACTCTCTTCAGCCTGCGACTCGAGGATGAGTTCGATGAAATGCTCCTGCCATTTCCCACCTTCCAATGGCTCTCTATAAGCGAGCAGTCTCTCTACTACTTCCTGTCCCTGTCTTTCTGGGATATGGTGATACTGTAGCATAAAATGAATGAAAATGCAAATAATTTAACGCGGGCTCCTGGCTGCCCGCAAGGCGGACGGCCCATGGAAACGGTGCATAAGCCCCGCAAGTTTTTCGATCATGCCCCAGCGGCATCAAAAAAGCGGCGCTTCACTCAGCGCCGCTCTTTCATTCCTGATTTCCCTTTTTCATGGCTTCGATCAGTGCATGAGCCAACTGATCGGCACAGGAGGTCTGCTTGTCACGGCAGGTATTGCCGAGCAGGATATCCGCCGCTTCCTTTGCGCTGCGGCCTTCGAGGAGCTTGCCGATCGCTGCCAGATTGCCCGGGCAGCCGCCCTCAAAATGAAGGTGGTGAATGAGACCATCTTCAAGGTCAAAGGTAATTTTTCTTGCACATACGCCCTGCGGGGTGAATTCGAAGCTCTGCATAATGATTTCTCCTTTCAAGATCACTCTCACGATTCCTCTCTATTGTACTGAAGAATGGGGATTCATGCAAGAAAAGGAAGCCGAGTGAATATAGGAAAGCCTGTCATCAGAATGACCTTCACAGAAAGTACCTCTTCACACAAAGATCTGACACGTTGCGGATGATGAAGGGAACGCTTGCTAAGCCCTCCTATACGTTATCAAAACCTTGACTGTAGCGGGAAGCAATGCTATCATAAATTTTAATTTATAAAATGCTATCAGATATTCATAAAATACCATTACATATGAATAAATGTATTTTTAAATAGTGTAATGAGACCACCTTTAGATCGTTTTTGGTCTAAAAGTGGCCTTTTAAGGAGGTGGTAGGTCTTTTGGCAGCAATCATGTGGCTATTGCTGTATCCGTGAAGCAAAACCCCAAATTTCATCATTCTGGTTTTGCTTTTACACCCCAACAAAAGATATAGGA
>JAJWRZ010000151.1:0-4630 GCA_021633965.1 Dialister sp. | reverse complement strand
CTCATTTCTTCACAGCCCCTTTTTACTTTGCTTTCATTTGGTTCAGGGTTCAAGGCTCTCATGGCGGCTTCGCCGTTTTTTTTTAGAAGATGGTATTCTCGTATCGCAGCCTTCCCCTCTAGGGGAAGGTGCCCGAAAGGGGCGGATAGGGTGACTATGGTATGAAAGACAGCCGAGATAAGGTTTCTCGGTCACTCCTATGAGAGCTGCAAGTCCCCGCGGCAGATGGAAAGCGAAAATGAGATGATCGTTATTTCACATCGCCTTTTCTTCTTATTTAATGAATCCGACCTCTTTGCTGATACGTTCGATTTCTTTTCCTTTTCTCTTGTTGTATTCCACTTTCATTTCTTCGAAGTAGTTTTTTCCATACGAATCGATAGATACGATCAGCGGGCCGAATTCTTTGACATGGCAGTGCCAGAGAGTTTCCGGCATGCCCAGATCCTTCCACTGGGCTTCGACGATTTCCTCGACCTCTTTGGCAGCGACGACGGCATTGCCCGCAGGGAATACGCAGTGGATCGCACCAAATTCCTTACAGCCGCGCTCGGTATTTTCGCGCATGCCACCTTTACCTACGATGACGCGGACGCCGGTCGTTTTGATGAATTCATACTCGAATTTCTCCATACGCATGGATGTGGTCGGGCCGACGGAGACCATTTCATAAGTCCCGTCATCATGAGGTCGAATGATCGGTCCGGCATGGAGAATGGCCTCGTCTCTGACATCGACAGGGATCTCCCGTCCTTCTTCGACGACGCGGCGATGAGCCACGTCACGACAGGTGGTGAGATCCCCGGAGAGATACACAATGTCTCCGATATGAATATCTTTCAGATCTTCTCTGGAAATCGGAGTAACCAGGATTTTTTTATCTTCTTTCACGATGACAGCCATGATAGTCTCCCTTCCTTATTTCTCTTCATATACGAAATGGCTATGGGTATCGGTGGTAAAGTTCAGGTCTTTATCGAAAATAATATGACCGCGGCGATGGCTCCAGCAGCCTACATTCAGCGCACAGCCGATGACGGATGGATGGCGTGCCGTATTCTCGATATGGACACCCATGACAGAGTAGTGCCCGCCCATGCCCTGCGGTCCAAGGCCGAGTGCATTAATGCCATCTTCTAAGAGTTTCTCCATCTTGGCAGCTCTTGGATTGTCGCTGTGGCTGTCTACCGGACGCATGAGGGCTTTCTTGGAGTTCAGCGCTGCTGTCTCGACAGAGGTGCCGACACCGATACCGATCAGGAGCGGCGGGCAGGCATTGAGCCCATAAGAAGTCATGCGGTCCATGACAAATTTCACAATACCTTCATAGCCTTCGCCAGGCATCAGCACGGTCGCACAGCCGGGAAGCGAGCAGCCGCCGCCGGACAGGTAGGTGTAGATTTCACACTGATCCGAATGGGGGATGATATCCCACCAGACAGTCGGCGTCCCCTTGCCGACATTCTTGCCTGTATTGTATTCATCGAAAGTCTCAACCGAGTTGTGGCGAAGCGGCGTCTCAAAGGTCGCCTGAATGGTGGCTTCGCGCAGCAGGTCTTCCAGTTCATTGATATAAGGGAATGCGGTGCCGCAGCGTACCCAATACTGCGGGACACCCGTATCCTGACAGGACGGGCGCTGCAGCTCTTCGGCGAGCCTCTGATTTCTAAACATCGTGCGATAAATGACCTTCGCAAGCGGATGGTCCTCTTTGTCGCGCAGTTCTTCCAGTTTCGCGATCACATCATCCGGCAAACGGATGGCGGTATGTCCCAGAAAATGAGCCATGACATCGGTCAGTTTTTCTACTCCAGTTTTCATTTGGATCCTCCTTCGATCAGCTGCCAGTTTTTCGCGTCTCAGCTGACCCTTTTACTTTATAGGAAGCTCTCACCGCTCCCCTTGACTGTCTGCAGTATAGTCCTCTTTCAGATAAAAATAAATTTCGGAATATTGAAGTTAGCTTCAGAAAAAACTATACTAAAAAGAAATGAAGGTTCAGGGTTCAGGTTGATGGGTTCAGGGTTGTGGTGGCAGCATTCCCCTTATGAGGAAGGGGGACCGCGCCAGCGGTGCTCGGGTGCTTACGTGAGTGTCACTATGTTTGCAGACGCATTTTGCTCATCTGTCTTTCATGCCGCAGGTACCCTATCCGCCCCTTCGGGGCACCTTCCCCTTGAGGGGAAGGCTAAACCGGTGCGCGAAGCCGCCACCTTCATTCCTCATTCGAGAAGAGCTTTCATCCACAATCAAAAGGGGCGCTACGCCCTACGGGCTCCCCCCCAATTTTCCCAAAGGAGTCTTCCCATGACCTTACAGCAGCTCACTTATTTCTGCGCCGTCTGCCGTTATCACAGCATCGTCCGCGCAGCGAAAGCCCTCTACATTTCCCAGCCGACGATTTCCACCGCCATCCATGAGCTGGAGAAAGAGTTCCACATTTCCCTTTTCCTTCACACGCCGAACCGCATCCACCTGACGGAAGAAGGCGCCGCTTTTTATGAAAGAGCCAATGACCTCCTACAGCGCGCGAGGAATATGCAGGAGGAATTCAGTCAAGCCGCACTCTCCGTGCGTCCCATCCGTGTCGGCATTCCTCCGATCCTGTCCACCATCTTCCTTCCCGCGCTTTCTGATGCCTTCGAAGCGGTATGTCCTATCCCGCTCGAGCTCTCCGAATGCGCCTCCCACCGCGCCGCCGAGCTCGTACAGGAGGAAAAACTGGACATCCTTTTGGGGAATCTCGATATATATAATCTGGAGCAGTACCACTACTATACGATGAAAGAGGATCACTATGTCTACTGCGTTTCCCAAAATCACCCCCTCTCGCATCTGACATCCGTCAGCCTGCCTGCCCTTTCTGAGGAAACGCTGCTCCTCTTCCACATGGACTCGGTACAGACACTCACCATCACCGCCGCCTTCCGCGCCCTCGGCCTCACGCCGCACGTGAAGCTCTACCTCAGCCAGCTGACGACGATGATGAACTATCTGGAAAGCGGCCGCTGCGGTGCCTTTCTCTACTCCTCCATTCCCATCGATGAGGAGCGTTTCGTCCGCATACCGGTCACGCCGGAAATCAGCACCAAGTTTGGCATCCTCTGGAAGAAGGGCATCTTTCTCCCTCATGGGCTCGAAGAGTTTATCCGTTTTGTGAAAAGAAGGTATGTGAGGTGACTGGTGACTATGGAAACGCTTCGTCCCCCTCTTCCTTACACCGCTCGATTTCAGAAATCAGGCTTCAGACGGATGTGCCGCAGCCCCCTTCCCCAATCGTTGTATAATAGTAGGGTATAAATAAAGGAGGCCCTCATGAATACCAAAGAAACCATAGACGCCATTCTCGCTGAGACAGGCAAAGCCGTCCTGGGCAAGGACGATGTGCTCCGCCGTATACTGACCGCCATCTTGGCAGGCGGCCATATCCTGATCGATGACATCCCCGGCGTGGGCAAGACGACCATGGCCGTCGCCTTCACCCGCACGCTCGGGCTTGACTACAAGCGTATGCAGTTCACTCCCGATGTCCTGCCCTCGGATATCACGGGATTTTCCATGTATGACAAAGCCTCCGGCAGCTTTCGCTACGTGGCAGGCAGTGCGATGACGAATTTCTTCCTCGCCGATGAGATCAACCGTGCCTCTCCGAAGACACAGTCCGCGCTCCTCGAAGTCATGCAGGAAGGACGCCTCTCGGTCGACGGCAAGACCTACGCCGTCCCGCAGCCTTTCATCGTCATGGCGACACAGAATCCTTTCGGCTCCTCCGGCACACAGGAGCTCCCCGAGTCGCAGACCGACCGCTTCATGATCCGCATCACCGTCGGCTATCCGTCCCGTGAGAACGAGATCGAGATCCTGAAGGGCAGCCGCCGGAGCGCCGCTCTGTCCCTTAGCGCCGTCATCACGCCCGACGACCTTCTTACCCTTAGAAAACAAGCCGCAGAGGTCCACGTCGAAGACAGCCTCTTCGCCTACATGGTGGATATCGCCGCTGCTACCAGAGAAAGCCATGACATCTCGCTCGGTATCTCTCCGCGCGGCACGATGGCGCTTTCCGCCATGACCCGCGCCCATGCCCTCATGGAGGGCAGAGCTTACGCAACCCCGGATGACGTCCTCGCCGTCGCCCCCTACACCCTCTCCCACCGTATCACCCTTTCCGGCGATGCCCGCTTTGCCGGAAAGACTGCAGCGAGCGTGCTCGATGATATTTTGAAATCCGTCCCCATGCCGGAGCTGGTGTAATAGCGGGTGACTGGGGACTAGTGACTTGTGACTAGTGATTAGTAGCTAGGGATTAGGGATTGGGGATTAGGAGTGACTGGTGACTAGTGACTTGTGACTGGTGACTAGGGATTAGTAGCTAGGGATTAGGTTTGCGATACGAGAAAACCGCTAGTTTCAAACCTCCGCGCATTTATATTTTATGCGATGCACCATCATTCCACGTTTCCTTGAATTTTGAAAGCCAGAATGCGGAACGGGGTGCGACAACATTTTTCTCGTATCGCCCCATATATATTCGCGGCGAAGCCGCCACCTTCATTCCTCATTCCTAATTTCCCTGAACCCTGAACCCTGAACCCTGAACCCTGAACCCTGAACCCTGAACCCTGAACCCTGA
>JAJWRZ010000150.1:0-4671 GCA_021633965.1 Dialister sp. | reverse complement strand
ATATAAGCGGTATGTGGGTGAAATGTGGGATAATTAAGGCAGAAAAATAAAATGAACGGAGAGAAGTTACTTTGAAGACGATTCAAGCTGAAAAGCGCTCTAAAGCAGAAATTGCCATGACGAGATTTTGGAAGCGTAAAGATGTCATGGTGGTAGCGGCAGGTTCCATTCCCTGTATTCGGGAGTCATATATCTTAGCGAAAGAAATGGGGACTTTGCATCAATTTCGTTATGTCAGTTTGACAAATTCGGATTATATTCTGGGGAATGCTGAAGATATTATCCGAGAAGCCTTAAGGAAGGCCGCTCTTGTGCCGGGTGTTCAGGTGGTAGTTTTTTACTTGTCCTGCCTGGATATTTTAGTACGACTGGATTTCCATAATTTAGAAGAAAACTTATATAAGGAAACGGGGGTGCTTGTAAAATGCTTTTACCGGGGACCTTTGGGGAAAGAAGAAAAAGAACGCCTGGATGCGGATACCTTTATGCGTACTTTTCCTAAAGAAACCGGTACAATCGTTCAATTATCAGGCCAACTACCGCCACCAGTATCTGATGGAGCCGGAATTTCTGATTGGATGCGGCGTCATCGATGGGCGAATGTACTGGTTACACCAGCAGGGTGTCGCAGCTGCATGAGTGATTGTGATATGACAGAAGACCAGAAGCACGTGTACTACCCGACTGTAGTGACCCGTGATTTCGTCTTTGGCATGGAAGATACGACGAAAAAACAGATAGATGCTTTGTTGAAACAAACAAAGCTTTCCGGAGTTTCCCTCATTGGCACGGCCGTACCATCATTTATAGGCATGGATGGCGAGAGTGTGGCAGATAGTCTTTGCGAGAAAGACTACCAGGCGGTGTATTGGGAAGCGGATGGATTTCATGATGCTCTCTATGGGGTCAGTCAGGCGGAATTGCAGCAGGTCAGATGTAAGGCGAATTGGCTTTTAAAAGAGAAAAAGAAAGTGGTGCAGATTTTGGGGTACAGTCCGCTTTTAGCGGGTCCTATGACAGACCTCGAAGAGGGATTTTCTTTCTTGCGCCAACTTGGATATGAAGTAATTTTTGACGGACAACAAGCGGCAAGAAACGTTCCTGTCCTGAATTGGGTCGTATCTACCGCTGGGATTGCTGCCGCAAGGTGGATGCAGGAAAGGTTACAAACCCCCAGTATCATATCTCGTCCATTGGGAGATCATGCCTGGTCCACATGGAAGAAGCAGGTGCAGGAACTTTTGCGGGACGGAAAAGGCGAACGGAAATTACAGATTCATCGGATGGACATTCCTAAAAAGTATGAGGAGCATATCCTTTTTATAGGAGAACCAGTGCAGATTATGGGAGTGGCTCATGCACTTTGGCACGAAGGCTATGCCCAGATTCGATTGTCTTCTATGGCTTGGTCGAAAGAATCGGAAAAGCTCATCCGAAGTGCTCCTGGCGGAGATACTTTCCATATTTTGCGAAATATGTCTGATTTAGTAAAAGAACGAGATTGGGCAGATGTTGTCTATTGTGATCCGTGGCTCTTTCCTTTCTTTGACGGAAAGAAAACTGTCTCTATGCCTTGGGGGTTGATTTCAGGAAGGACAGGGTTTAGTCGTTAGTGGCTTTCAAATGAAGAGGTTTCTGAGTTGTTGGCTTATTTTCTATATGAGTTAGAGGAGAATATCGATGAAATACATACAGAAAGCTATACTTTTTACAGCGTTAGCAGGTGCGATTGCTGTTTTTGGAGGGTGTGGAAGTACGGAGAATCAGCAGCCTGCGGCACCTGCAAAGACGGTCACCATTACGGATATTACAGGGAGACAGGTGGAAATGCCAGCGGTGAAGAAAATGGCTGTTGTACCGCTTCCATGGGCTTCTGTGGTATATGCCTTGGATGGTAATGCCGATCGATTGGGGGCCATTCATCCAGGGGCTATGTCGGCTTATAAAGGACATTTTCTGGAAAAAATGGACAGTCACTTTGGTCAACTGGATGCTAAAATGATTGGACAGGATTTTTCTATCCATGCGGAAAGTTTAGCGAATGCAGGCATCGACAGCGCTGTGCTTTGGAATTATCAAGAAAAAGATGCTGATAAGCTGAAGCAAATCGGGATTCCTACTGTCATGATCAATAATGACAGTGTAGATAACCTGAAAAAAAGCTTCCTCATTGTTGGGCAGATGCTTGGAAAAGAGGATCGGGCAAAACAGCTCAATGCGTACTATGATCATGCGTATAGTGAACTTACAGCTCACAAAGCAGAGGTAGAAAAAGCAGATAAACCAACGATTCTGTTTTTGAAAAACAGCAAGCTGCGTCTCCAAGGCAATAATAATTTTATTCACGAAGCCATTCAAATTAGCGGTGGTGCCAATCCATTTGAGCAGGAAGCAAACTCAGACAGCAACAAAGATATTTCAATGGAAGAAGTGTATCGCATCAATCCAGATATTATTCTTCTGAGTAATTTTGATACCTTTATTCCGGACGATTTATATGAAAATAGAATTCCTGGACAGGATTGGAGTACCGTGAAGGCAGTTCAGAATCACCACGTATATAAAGTACCGATGGGTATATACCGCTGGGATGCACCGGGGGTAGAGACACCGCTCATGATGAAATGGTTGGCCACCCTCTTACAACCTGAAATTTTCAAAGATATTGATGTGAGAAGAGATACCAAGGCTTTTTATAAAGATTTCATGCATTATGATTTGTCTGATGAAGATCTGGCTATGATCTTTGCGGATAAAGAGAATCAAAATAGCCGTTGGTGAATGATATGTGTTTGAAGGAGATCTTATGAATACTATCACGGAGAGGAAATTTCATTTTCTCATGATGCTGCTGATTTTTGCTTTACTGATGATGGCGGTGTGCAGTATCAGTCTAGGGAGATATTATATTTCACCTGTTCATGTGGTGAAAATTATCCTGGCTCCTCTGTATCCAATGGTACAGGATTGGTCGAATCAAGCCAGCAGCGTTATTTATACACTCCGTCTCCCCCGGGCTTTAGCTGCTATGATGATTGGAGCCGCTTTGTCTTTATCCGGGGCATCTTACCAGAGCGTATTTAAAAATCCTCTAGTGGCACCAGATATGCTGGGAGTGTCATCCGGTGCTTGTGTAGGAGCTTCCTTGTGCATTCTTCTTGGATTCTCTCAGGTAGGAGTCCAGGGAGGGGCTTTTGTCGGTGGTCTTCTGGCTGTTTTCCTGGCGGTGTCGATTCCACGCATCATAGGGAAAAATTCCATTGTTATGCTGGTGCTTTCCGGCATTATTGTGAGTGGTCTCACGGGTTCTCTTTTGGGAATTATAAAGTACCTGGCAGATAGCGATACACAATTGCCTGCTATTACATATTGGCAGCTGGGGTCACTTGTTTCTGTGGTTTGGACGAATTTGCTATCTAGCGGAGTGCCTATCTTACTTTGCATGATTTTCATGATGCTCATTCGCTGGCGGATGAATATTCTGACACTATCCGAAGAAGAAAATCATATGTTAGGGAAACACAACGGATTCCTCAGGTATGCAGTGATTCTTTGTGCCACCATTCTGACAGCCTGCTCCGTTTGTATCAGCGGGACCATTGGCTGGGTAGGATTGGTCATTCCTCACTTTTCTCGCATGATGGTAGGGCCGGATAATCGCAAGTTATTACCCATTGCTATGGTACTTGGCGCCTTATTTCTTCTTTTTATTGATACTTTATCCAGAGCAGCACTGGAAGCAGAAATTCCGCTCAGTATTTTAACCGGCCTGGTAGGTGCGCCTTTCTATTTCTATTTATTGGTACGGCAGAGGATGAAGTTATCATGAAACTGGAAGTGAAGAATTTGTCCTTTGGGTATCAGAAAGGACAGCATTTATGGGAAAATGTTTCTTTTACGGTAAAGAAAGGAGAAATATTTTCCATTCTAGGGGCCAATGGAGCGGGCAAGTCCACTTTGCTTCGGAGCATCATTGGTTTCCTGCATCCTGAGACAGGCAGTGTATTCTTTGAAGATGATGAAGGGCATCGATATGATGCCTTCGAGGCAGGGAGTGATTTTACCAGCCATATCGGTTATGTACCCCAGATGCAGGATAATGCCTACTCTTTCGCTCTAAAAGATTATGTGCTTTTGGGGTGTGCCCCTCATTTGGGCTTATTCCAATCTCCTTCTAAAGAATATGAAGACAGAGCAGACACTATTATGGCAGAGATGGGGATTTATGATAGAAGGGATCAACCTTTCAATACCCTCTCCGGCGGGCAGCAACGGCAGGCAGTCATTGCGCGTGCCATTCTGCAGCAGCCAGATATGATCGTCATGGATGAACCTACGAATCATCTCGACTATGGGAATCAATACCGGGGCATACAAATGATAGAAAAATTAGCAGACAGAGGCATAGCGGTGATTCTCACCACCCATATGCCTGACCATGCCCTGTATCTGGGAGATCATACGGGACTTCTCATTCATCATCAGCTTCTTTGTGGTAAGACAAAAGAAGTGATCAATGAAATGCGTCTCTCTGACATGTATAAGATCCCTGTAAAAATGGTTTATGTCAAAGAAGCCAAACGGGTGATTTGTTTCCCCGCTATTTAATAGCAGGGGATGTGAAATAACGATCATCTCATTTTCGCGTTCCATCTGCCGCGGGGGACTTGC
>JAJWRZ010000149.1:0-4673 GCA_021633965.1 Dialister sp. | reverse complement strand
CTGCTGAGGTACGTACTTTTCGTGCATAGTTTCACCTTCCAAATTTTTCGTTACTGTCGACATTTTTGATAAAACAGTTCTTACTATTATAGAGCCTGCCGGAGGTAGCGTCAAATAGATTTTCGTTTGCGAAGAGGGTTGATTTCCGTGATTTAAACCAACAGTTGTTAGTTGATAATAGATAATACTTGACATTGTTTGTTTTTTATGCTTTTAAAGAAATTCAAATTCAGTCCGATCCTGCAATTCAAACGACGCGTTCTTTTTCTAAATACAGCTTCTAACCAGCTACAAGGACAACGTAAAAAGGGATGCGGCAAAATGCTTGTGCATTTTGCCGCATCCCTTTAAGCAATGTTTCCTTCTTTTATCTTATGATTTGCAGGAGCTCCTCAAGGCTCTTTTTCCCAAAATACGTCTTTCCATCCATGATCAGACAGGGAACGCTCATAATGTTGTATTTCTTCTGCATGTCCGGATAGTGTGCGAGATCATACACATCGACAGAGACATGGTCATTATCCGCAGCGATCCGTTCGGCAGCGGCAACGAGATCAGGACACATGGTACAAGAGAGAGAGACCGCAATATCTATGTGAATATCGCGAGAAATCCCTTCTATGCGCTGCTGCAGGATTTCTCCCACATCCTGCCCGGGACCTGCTGCATTGTAGAGTGCAAGAATAAAGGAATTAAATTCATGCCCGCCGGGAACACCGTGAAAACGGAGTCCCAGATCCTTTCCTTCCGCGCTGCAGATAGAAATGGTAACATCCGGATTCCCCTCTCTCACCACTTCATAGGAAAGTGTATCTGAAAGGCTGGCAAGTTCCCGTACCAGACTTTCTGCTTCGTCTGCAAGCAGAGTGCCGTCACTCGATACTCTGAGGAGGAGAGGCTTCTCAAAGCGGGCAAGGACCGGCGATAAAGCTTCACGCATCGCATCATCAAGAAAAGCTCCTGCCACAGCTTTGGGAGCCGTCTTTTCCTCTTTGACGACTTTCTTTCGCGCATAGGTACGACGAAGGCCGAGACGTCGATACAGATTTCCCAGGTACCGTTCCAGCGAAGTAGCAGCGACCGCACCATCGCTGACAGCCGTCACGACCTGACGGAGCTGCTTTACACAGATATCGCCCGCTGCATATACGCCGGGCAGATTCGTCTGCTGCTCACGATCTGTCACCACGTAGCCTGCAGGATCCAGCTCGATCTGTCCTTTCAGAAGTCCACTCTCCGGCGCATATCCAACAAAGACAAAGACACCGAAATAGTCACCATCTTTGGCTTCTACAAGACGCTCTTCTCCGCTCTTCCGATCTTTGAGGACAAGGCAGCGGACAGCGCTGTCACCCTCAATCCGCACCACCTCAGTATGATAGGAAATCGTAACATCAGGATGCTCTTTCAGCTCATCGACAGCTGCAGACGAGATCGAAAAGTCATCTCCGCGAACAAGGACATGGACTTTGCGCCCGTACTTAGTGAGGAAAAGGGCTTCCTCCACGGCTGCATACCCACCGCCAACAACAAAGATGTCCTTTCCGGTGAAGAACTCCCCATCACATGTCGCACAGTAAGCCACACCATGCCCACGGAATTCTTTTTCGCCGGAAAATCCGGCAAGACGGGGATGCGCACCGGCTGCATAGATGATACCCATCGCCTCAAAATCTCCTCGATCGGTATGTACCACCTTTGTATCTGCAGTAAGCGACAGGCTCTTTACTTCTGCCGTCAAAAATTCTGCACCGAAGGCTTCAGCCTGACGCACCATTTCTCGGGTCAGCGCCTCACCGTCTGTCTTATAAACGCCGGGATAATTCACCACTTCTGAGGTGATCGTGATCTGTCCGCCCATCTTCTCTTTTTCGATGACAAGGACATGAAAACGTGCTCGTGCCATATAAATAGCGGCGGAGAGCCCTGCCGGTCCTCCGCCTACTATAATGGCATCATATCGCTTTTCCATGATGCCGCTCCTTTTTATAACTTTCCGACCAGATCAAAGGACGGTTTCAGTGTTTTTGCACCTGGCTGCCATTTAGCCGGGCAGACTTCATCGCCATGCTCATATACGAACTGAGCGGCTTCCACCTTGCGAAGCAGCTCGTCCGCATTGCGGCCGATGTTGCCTGCGCTCACTTCGTACAGTACGACTTCGCCCTTCGGATTGATGACAAAGGTACCTCTTTCTGTGAGGCCAGAGTCTTCGATGTAGATATCAAGCTCCTTAGACAGTTTACCGGTCGGGTCGCCGATCATCGGATACTCGACCTTGCCGACTGCCTGAGACGATTCATGCCATGCTTTGTGAACAAAGTGGGTATCGCAGGAAACAGAATAAATTTCACATCCGATTCTCTGGAAGTCAGCATACTTGCCCTGCAAGTCTTCAAGTTCGGTCGGGCACACAAAGGTGAAGTCCGCCGGATAGAAGAAGAGCACGCTCCACTTGCCGATAAGATCCTTATCGGTGACTTCGATGAAATCGTTCTGCTGGAATGCATTCAGTTTGAATTCGCTAATTTTTTTACCGTTGAGAGACATTTGGGATTCCTCCTTATAAGAAATACTCTCTCGTACAGGATTCGTATCGAACCCTCACGAAGCATATTTAACTTTCTGAATGTATTATAGCGGGTTATTCGAAAAATGTCAATATAGCATTTTGAAAATTTTCGATTTCGGGCATTTTTACCAGTTTCAGGGGACTACAGGAAAATGACAAAGAAAAATAATTCTATGCCTCACAGATTTAGGAAAATGCCGATGAAATTGCTGTTTGATTTTATGCTTTGCCTAAAAATGCTTGTGCGGTCAAACGCTGTGATATACTTGCGTTTCCCTTGCTCCTGTCACCAGTAACGCCTGCTTTCGTGCCTTCTCCACCGCTTCGGCGAACGTATTCCCGAAAAGTTCATGCGTCACATAGTCCGGCTCGATGGCCTCGACGATCTCTCTGGCGGCTCTCGTCTGAAATGGATCATGATGATCCAAAGAACATATATGACGCATCATGACCTGATTCGTCAGCGGAACCGGCATTCCCCTCCTGAACTGGCGGATATATGCTCCGGAAAGAGAGCAGGAGAGATGAATACCTTTCACGAGCGATCTCATTTCCCCCAGCTGCTTCATGCTTTCCCTGATATAGAGCGCGGCCTCTTTTTCGCTTGTCAGATCCGGATTCGTGATCATGAAATGTCCGCTGTCAAACATAAGGCCTGTATGAGCGGGATCATCCAGTCTTGTGAAAAAGTATTCCACCTTCTCTGGTTCAAGCCGGTAAAGCCCCGGCCAGAAGATATTTTCAAAGAGAATGAATACCCCGTCCGGGATCAGATCGCGGAAAGACTGATAGAGCTCTGCCGTAACTGCCAGAACTTCTTCATCGGTATGGCGGAAGCGCCAGGAAAAGGCCTCTTCAGGCGTACTCTCCTGCACATGCCAGACCAGATAGCGGGGCTTCTCAGCCAGTGCTGCACGGATATTCGCACGGATGACCTGTATCCAGCCTTCTCTATCCTCTGCGCCATACATTTGGCGTATATTGTCCTGATTTGCAAAAATGTCAAACAGACGATCCTTATTCCCTTCATAGAGATCCATCCAATAGGGCCAGTACCTGAGATGCGTTCCCACAGTGATTTGCAAAAATGGCGGACTCCCCGCCTGACTGCCATATATGAGGTTTTCCACCCCATCCAGACCTTCCGCATGGATAAGACGCGAGATCTCCTCCTCCCGGTCACCCGGCATACGATAGTAGCTGATCAGTTGTTTCATCGGAGTATATCCTTTTCTATGTATCTGACTGGAACAGTTTATTATTTATCAAAAAAGCGATTGTACGCATCTACCGCTTCCTGCGCCTTTTTTACAGCTTTATTTCTGGCTTCTATGATGGCATTCGCATCATTTGTCGCTCCGTCAATGTAGTGCTGGCAGGCTTTCACATACAGATCCACTTCTTCTGCATATTTTTGAAAAGCGGCTACATCCTGGATCCCCTTCTCCGGTGGTACAGGCACTGGCGGAAGGATGGCATCCGGAGATGGATATGCCTCTGTCATCTGTGTCGCTGCCGGATCGACCTCCGGGCTCGTCTTCTCCTCCTCTGCAAAAACGCATCCCGCACCAAGAAGGGCGAAGCATAAAATAAAGGCACCCATTTTCTTTTTCATTTTCATTCCTCCTTAAAAATGAGAAATTCATCGCTGTAACACCCAAAAAAGCCGCACGAAGTCAGGATGGACTTCTCCATCCCAAGATCCTGCGGCCACTCTCTCGATGGCTTACGATCGGACTACATCTTTCAGGCGCTCTGACTTGGTTCCCTGCTCTCCCATGTCCGTGCGAAGGAACTGCCATGAGAAAACTCCCTATACAGTTGCGGAACAGTTCCGGAGTCTCACCGGATTCCCCTGTAAATATCACTTACTAACCTTTTCATAGGATATTCTTATTTCCCACTAATGTCAAGAGATTTTATTGTCTTATGATACTGGAGGGCCGACATAAGCAGCCGATGCGCACTTTTCGATTGCTGTGCGTTATCCCTTCAAATCCTGATAACCTGAAGAAACGCTGATTCAATCGCAGAGCCAGATGTATTCGGGATTTGTGTAAAGAACCTCATCATTCCCATAAAAAAAGGCGATGTGAAATAA
>JAJWRZ010000148.1:0-4687 GCA_021633965.1 Dialister sp. | reverse complement strand
CTGAAGGTTCAAAGGTTTTTATTTTTCGCGGATAACGTGTATTTTAAAACTTGGAGGAGCTTCCTTATTTTTATGTGCTGCACCGCCCCCCTTGAACCCACTGAACCCGTAGAACCCGCTAATCTCTGGCTACGCTCTTCACTTCGCACTTTTTCAGCAGGAACGGATGAATGACCAACCACTAAATATGATACAATAAGAAAAAGTTATTTTTAGGAAAACACTGATTCTGCGATTGCATCGGTATTTCCTTAGAATTCGAAAGAAGAAGCGAAGAAGGTGTTTCCCTTGGATCCATTTGTTCATCTCCACGTTCACACCGAGTACAGTCTCTTCGATGGCACGTGCCGCATCAAGGAGCTGGTCTCCTATGTCAAGTCGCTCGGTCAGACGGCGGTCGCGATCACGGATCATGGTGTCATGTACGGTGCGGTCTACTTATATAAAGAGTGCCTTGCTCAGGGCATCAAGCCGATCATCGGCTGCGAGGTCTATGTGACGAGGAAGAGCCGCTTCGAGCGGGCAAAGGGCGAGAAGGAGAAGCTGGGGCATCTGATCCTTCTGGCTGAAACGAATGAGGGCTACCAGAATCTCATCAAGATCTGCTCGAAGGCGTGGACGGAAGGCTATTTCCATAAGCCGCGGGTGGACCATGAGCTGCTCACCAAGTACCACAAGGGCCTTATTGCGATGTCGGCGTGTGTGGCCGGCGAGCTTCCGCAGGCGATCTTAAACCGCGATATGGATGAGGCGCGGAAGGTGATCCAGTACTATATCGACACCTTCGGGAAGGAGAACTATTTCCTCGAGCTGCAGAACCACGGCATCCCGGAAGAAGCGGATGTGCGTCCGGTGCTGGCGTCTCTGGCAAAAGAGTATGGGCTGGGTCTGGTCGCGACGAATGATTTCCACTACACGAAAAAAGAGGATGCGAAGAGTCAGGAAATCAAGCTCTGCATCTCCACGGGCAAGACGCTGGATGATCCGTACCATTTCCATTTTCCGAATGATGAATTCTACTGCAAGAGCGGGGAGGAGATGCGGGCGATCTTAGGCGAGTATCCGGGTGCTATCGAGAATACGGCCAAGATCGCGGAGCGCTGTCATGTGACTTTCACTTTTGGCGACCACAAGCTCCCGTCCTTTGACGTGCCCGAAGGCGAGACGTCAAAGTCGTATCTGAGGAGGCTCTGCGAGGCGGCGATTCCCGAGCGCTATCCATCGCCCACAGGAAAAGAACAGGAGCGGCTGGACTACGAGCTCGGCGTCATCAATCAGATGGGATTCTCCGACTACTTCCTGATCGTCATGGACTTCATCCGCTACGCGAAGACACATGGCATCCCGATCGGGCCGGGGCGTGGGAGCGCGGCAGGAAGCATCGTCGCCTACCTCCTGCACATCACGGAAATCGACCCACTGCGTTTCGACCTTCTCTTTGAACGCTTCCTGAATCCGGAGCGCGTCTCCATGCCGGATATCGATACTGACCTCTGCTATCGCGGACGCGGGCAGGTCATCGCCTATCTCGCAGAGAAGTACGGCGCTGAGCAGGTGGCGCAGATCATCACCTTCGGTACGCTTGCGGCGCGCGCCGTCATCCGTGATGTCGGCCGTGTCATGAATCTGCCTCTTCGCGAAGTGGACAAGATCGCAAAGATGGTGCCGAGCGGCCCGGGCGTCACGCTGAAGAAGACGCTGGACGGCTCGAAGGAATTCAAAGACCTCTACGAGTCGAATGCGACGGTACACACCCTGATCGACCACTGCCTTGACCTGGAAGGGCTTTCCAGAAATTCCGGCACGCACGCCGCCGGCGTCGTCATCTGCTCGAAGCCTGTCGATGAGTACGTGCCGATCCAGCTCACTGCGGACGATTTCATCCAGACGCAGTACGAAAAAGATCAGGTCGAGCAGCTCGGCCTTCTCAAGATGGATCTCTTGGGGCTTAGAAACCTCACCGTCATCCATGATGCGGTCGAGATGATCCGGGCGAACCGCGGTGTCACCATCGACATCGACCGCATTCCTTCTGTCGACGAGAAGACGTGCGAGATGCTCTGCGCGGGCGACACCACAGGCGTTTTCCAGTCCGAGTCCTCCGGCTTTACGAATCTTCTGATGAAGCTCCACCCGGACCGCTTCGAAGACCTCATCCCGATGGTCGCACTCTACCGTCCGGGACCTTTGGGCAGCGGCATGGCGGAAGATTTCATCAAGAGAAAACATGGAGAGATCCCCATCGAGTACCCGCACCCATCTCTGGCTCCCATCCTGAAGGAAACCTACGGCGTCATCCTCTATCAGGAACAGGTCATGCAGATCGCCTCTGTCATGGGCGGTTTTTCCCTCGGCCAGTCCGACATGCTCCGCCGCGCCATGGGACACAAGGAGCCGGAGATCCTGCAGAAGAACCGGGATACCTTTGTCACAGGCGCCGTGAAGAATGGCGTCGATGAAAAGACGGCGAATTACGTCTTTGACCTCATGGTCCACTTTGCCGGTTACGGCTTCAATAAATCTCACAGCGTCTGCTACGGATGGATCGCCTGGCAGACCGCCTACCTCAAGGCGCACTACCGCGCTGAATTCATGGCTGCCATGATGACCTGCTACAATGGCGACAAGAACAAGGTCAGCCGCTACATTTCAGATACCAGGAGAGCCGGTGTGGAGATCGCCGCACCGGATGTCAATCTTTCGGAAGCCTATTTTTCTGTCAGCGGAAATAAGATCCTCTTCGGACTCGATGCCATCCAGAACGTCGGAGAGAATGCCGTCGAAGCCATCATCAAAGCCCGGAAGAAGGGCGGTCCCTTCACGTCCATGTCGGATTTCTTAGAGCGGGTCGAAGGCAAAGGTCTCAATAGCCGCGCGTGTGAAAGCCTCATCCGCTGCGGTGCGATGGACGGCTTCGGCTACAACCGTTCTCAGCTTCTCGCTGCACTCCCGCAGGTCATGAGTGATGTCGCCGCTGCGAAGAGTGACCGGGAGAGCGGACAGATGTCTCTCTTCGGCGGGGACGAGATGAAAAGCTCCGTCGTCTATCCTGATCTCGAAGACATGGACGCGGATGAAAAGATCGACTGGGAAAGGAAGCTCTTAGGCTTCTACGTCAGCGGTCATCCGCTCGAAAAGTACAAGAAGCAAATGGCCGCCTGCACGCCCATCTACCAGCTCGAGACCGAAGGCAGCCGCTACGATGGGAAGGCAGTCACCTTGGGCGGCACCGTCACCCGCGTGAAGGGCATGGTCACCAAGAAAGGCGCGCCCATGGGCTATGTCACCATCGAAGACTATGAAAGTGAGATCGAAGCCGTTCTCTTCCCCTCCGTCTGGGAAGCCGCGCGCCCCTTCCTCACGGAAGATGCGCCCATCTGTATCCGCGGCCGCGTCCAGTCGAATGAGCGAGAAGTCAAAGTCTTAGCTGACAGCATCATCCCGATGGCGCAGTTCAAAAAGACCGTCCGCATGCCGGTCGATGAAGTCCACCTCTACGTCGATCCCCGTCATGAGACAGACGAAGTCAGCGCCGCCCTCGCCAGAGTCCTTGCGAAATACCATGGCGGGACTCCCGTCATCCTCCACCTCGTCTCTTCCCGGCAGGAAATCCGCATGGTGCCGAAATTCTACGTCGACTTTTCCGAAGAAGCCGAAGAAGCGCTGAAAGGACTTCTCGGCAATGCGGCGGTCGAGGGGAGAAAAAATTAAATCAGGTTCAGCGGGTTCTATGGGTACTAAAGGTTCTAAAGGTTCAATGGGGAAGGTGTAGTGCAAAAATTGCGAAGCAGATTTTAGGGAAACACTGATTAAATCGTTGCCAGATTTCATCCTTGGATTTTTATACACGGATTCGTTATGATTCTCTTTAAATGGCTCGCTATTTGCGCACTCTATTCCTTGCGTTGCATGAAAATACAAGAGTAAAATCGAACAACGATTTAATCAGTGTTTCCTAAGAAAAAAAGAATTGGTAGTTGATTGTACAGATAGAAGCGAACGGGAAAACGTTCGCTTCTTTTTTGACATGACTGAATAAAAAGACTATAATAAATTTACCAAGCAGGTAAATTGCTGATAGGAGAGAGACACTTGGAAGTAAGATACAAATCCAGGCAAATAGAGGCTTACTGTACTATCGCGGCTAAAGCGGAAAGGAAGTATGGGATCAGGATGGCCGGCAAGATTCAGCAGAGAATCGCAGAAATACGCGCTGCAGATACCGTTGAGATGATGATTGCCTGTCACATCGGGAGATGCCATCCGCTGAAGGGAAACCGGAAGGAACAGTACGCTGTTGATCTGGTACATCCATACCGTTTGGTTTTCACTAAGAATGGGAAGGAAATACAGATCGCGGAAATTCAGGAAATCGTAGATTACCATTAAGAAAGCGCACAAAGGAGGTGCACCATGAGAAGAAGTTATAGTTATATCGCTACGCCGCCGGGCGAGACAATCCGGGAACAGCTCGAAGACAGAGACATGAGCCAGAAAGAATTTGCGGCAAGGATGGATCTGAGCGAAAAACACGTAAGTCACCTATTGAATGGAAAAGTGGAACTCACCCCGGACGTGGCAAGAAGACTGGAAATGGTGTTGGGCGTTCCGGCGGAGTTCTGGAACAGGCTGGAGGCCATTTATAGAGAACAGCTGGTCAAAATAAAAGATGAAAATGAAATGGAGG
>JAJWRZ010000147.1:0-4708 GCA_021633965.1 Dialister sp. | reverse complement strand
GCGAATAGCGGGCTATTTAAGGAAGGTTATGACGAAGCTATGTATAAAAATTCTTATAAAATCTGACTCTGCGATTTAATCAGCGTTTCCCCATATTCGGCGCTTTCTAATTTGTGCGCCGTTCCACCATTTCTCATTTCTAATTTCTCATTTCTCATTTTGCTAGGAGGTCTCCTTGAGTACAAAACGTCAAAAGCGTGAGAGAAAACAGGCGCAGCTTGCCAAAGAGAACGAACGCAGCACCCTGATCTCTTTTATCAGCTTCTTCATCATCGCCTTTCTCTTCTTCCTCTGGGGCAGCTGGCTGCTTCCGATCACCGATCCGGTCGAGTCGAACTACGCACTGACCGCCCGTGAAATGGTGGAGTCCGGCGACTGGATGTCCCCGCAGATCTATGGCGTCTACTGGTATGACAAGCCCATCATGGTCTACTGGCTCCTCTCCCTGTCCTACAGCGTACTTGGCTTCACCGACCTCGCCGCCCGCCTGCCGGCAGTACTTACAGGCGCCCTCTCCGTGACACTTCTCATCTGGTATCTCCGGCGCATCCTGAAAGACAATGTTGTCTCCATCTGGGCCGGCGTCATGCTCGCGACCTCGCTCGAGTGCTGGGTGATCTCCCACGCCATCATCACCGACAGCATCCTTCTCCTCTTCACCATCCCGACCATGTTTTCTGCCTACATCGGCATCACAGAAAACAGCAAAAAGCACCTAGTGATCGCCTACGCTGCCGCGGGGCTTGCCTGCCTCACGAAAGGCCCCGTCGGCCTCGTTCTTCCCGGCCTTCTCCTTGTCATCTGGTGCCTCTCGATGAAAGAGCCGAAGACCATCCTCCGCCTTTTCCCCTGGCAGGGGCTTCTCGCCTTCTTTGCCATCGTCCTTCCCTGGTACGGCGGCATGTATGCGATCCACGGCAGTGATTTCATCAATGAATTTCTGGGACTGCACAACGTCCTCCGCGCCACCTCTTCCGAGCATCCCGAGGACAACCACTGGTACTACTACCTCATCCTCCTTCCCGCCTCGCTCCTCCCATGGGCTTTTGTTTCCTTTTATGAGATGAAAATGCGCTGGAAAGAGAAGGGCGCCTTCTACCTCTTCCTCATGGTCTGGTGCTGGGGCACCATCCTCTTCTACACCCTGATGGCCACGAAGTATGTCACCTATTCCTACATCGCCGTCATCCCCGCCATCACCTTTGCCGCCTTCGGCGCGCTCCGCATCCGCATGGGCGAAAAGCTCCCCTCCATTCTGGGCGGTCTCGGCCTCCTGATCCTTATGGCGGCGCTCCTTGTCGGCACCTTCCGTCTAAAAGAAGGAAACTGGCTTGTCTTCTACGCGGTCCTTGCTTATGGCCTCTTCGCCTACCTCATCCGCTGGAAAGCGAACCAATACAAACGCCTCACCATCATCTCCGCGGTCACGGCGTCCGCCTTCCTCTGCTGCATCTCCGAAGGCCTTCCCCACTTCATGATGACACGATCCGCCTTTGAGATCGACAGTACCAGCCAGGAAGAGAAAGGAAAGCACTATTTCTTCCTCACCTATCCCGCCAGCTACAGCTACTACACAGGCGACATCGCGACACGCCTCCTGCCTGATGAACCACTGCTGGACCAGGAAAAGCGCGATGCCCGCTGGGATAAGAAATCTCCCATCCCCACCGTAAACGAAGAGCAATTCATAGAAGCTGCCAAGGCCTCTGATAGGCCCAGCTACCTCTATGTAGCAAACGGGAAAGCCAAATTCTTCGACGCATGGTCGCTCGCTCCCCGTTTTGAAAAAGTAGAAAGCACCAAGGCCGGAACGATCTATCGGTTTGTGGAGACGAGTGACTAGTGACTAGCGATCCAGAGACTAAGAGACATCAGACTCTCTCGTATCATCATTTCGAGCGCAAGCGAGAAATCTTTGTCATTCGCGCTCAAAAGGCCGATGCCAGAAAACCACCAATGGGAAACCTGCTATCCAAGGAACCTTCGGGCATCGCCCCGTTTCGTCATCCTGAGCGGCGAGAAACGTCGTATGTGAGATAACGAATGCCAGAACAGTTGCGACATGAGCCATCGATCTCGGCAAAGCTGCCACCTTCATTCCTAATTCCTAATTCCTAACTCCTCATTTGAAAGGCTCATCATGAACGACAATCTCCCCCATTTCCTCACTTCTCTCTCCGCCTACAAGGGCGAGAACGTCTTCAATCCATGGCGTGATACGGACGCAGACTACGAAGTCGGCCGCGCCGTCTCCATCCGCCAAGAGCAGCTTACGGACTACCTCACGCGGCGCATCGGGCGGGCAAAAATCCTTCTCATCGCCGAAGCCTGCGGTTATCAGGGCGGACACTTCTCCGGCATCGCCATGACCTGCGAGCGTATGCTCTTGAACCAACATCCCAAAGTCACGAGCCGGATGATCCTAGGCCGTGAAGGCACGCGCACCAGCCGGATGGACAGCCCCTTCATCACGAAGGCTGCTCAGAAAGAGAAAGGCTTCAATGAACCCACCGACTCCGTCGTCTGGAGCGCATGCCTCGAAGCCGGCCTTGCCCCCGATGAATTTCTCTTGTGGAACATCTTCCCTTTCCATCCTTATAAAAAAGGCGCTCTCCTCACGAACCGCACACCGACGGATGAAGAACTCGCTATCGGCCTCACGTATACGAAAGAGCTCCTCTCCTTGACCGGCCCCCTTCCGCTCTTTGCCATCGGCAGGAAGAGCGAGGTGACACTCACCGAAGCAGGCTTCTCCGTCACCGGCCTGCGCCATCCCGCAAACGGCGGCGCGGGCATCTTCCGTGCCCAGCTGAAGGAAGCACTGAGAAAATGAGCTTTTGCACGAAACCCGCTCTGCTTTGCAGAGCGGGTTTTTGATTGGGGCGATCTTGTGACTAGTGACTAGTGACTGGTGACTGGTGACTAGGGACTGGGAACCGGGGACTCTCTCGTATCATCATTTCGAGCACCAGCGAGAAATCTTTGTCATTCGCGGTTTGGCGTATGATGTCAGAAAACTGAAAACGGGAAACCTGCTATCCACTGACCTTCGGGCATCGCCCCCTATATATTCGCGGCGAAGCCGCCACCTTAACCCGTTGAACCCATTGAACCTGTGAATCCCCTTCACCTTGTCCCCCGCCCCATCACATGCTATAATACGTATCTACGCACTTATGCTAATACGTTATCAAAGGATGGCTCATCTATGACTTTACGTGAATGGTTGCCGCTCGTCGGCATCACACTCTCTGCCTTTATTTTCAATACCTCTGAATTCATGCCTATCGGCCTTCTGACGGACATCGCAATGGACTTTGGCATCAGCGAAGCCCGCGCAGGCCTGCTGATCTCCATCTATGCCTGGGTCGTCATGGCGATGTCGCTCCCGCTCATGATCCTCTGCTCACGCATCCCGCTGCGCCCGCTGCTTCTTGGCGTGATCGCACTCTTTGCCGTATCGCAGGTACTCTCTTCGATCTCTACGGGCTACTATACCCTCCTCGCCTCCCGTATCGGCGTCGCTTTTGCCCACTCCGTCTTCTGGTCCATCGCGACCCCCATCGCGACACGCATTGTCCCCGCCTCCCACCAGTCCACCGCCATGGGCATGGTCGTCACCGGGACATCCATCGCCATGATCTTCGGACTTCCCATGGGCCGCTTCATCGGTCTCGCCGCCGGATGGCGCATGACCTTCGCCTGCGTGGCCGTCATTTCCTTCGCGACACTCGCCTACCTCTTCTTCCTGCTCCCGAAGGTCTCCGGCAATGCGCCTTTCGCCGCGAAAGATGTGCCGAAGCTTTTCAGGAATAAAGTCCTTGCCGGTATCTTCCTCCTCTCCTTCCTCGTCTCCTCCGGTTACTACACCTGCTACAGCTACATCGAACCCTTCATGCTGCAGATCTCCCACTTCCCGGCAGACTGGATCACCATGCTTCTCACCGTCTTCGGCTTTGCCGGACTTCTGGGCAGCCTCCTTTTCTCCAAGCTCTATAACGCCCACCGCTATTTTCTCCTGGCCTCGACGATCTGCCTCCTCGTGATCGCGCTTTCCCTCTTCTATCCGCTTGCAGGAGATCTCTACGCCATCTGCGCCCTCTGCGTCCTCTGGGGCATGGCTGCGACAGCCTTCAATGTCGGACTGCAGGCAGAAACCATCCAGGTCACCACCAGCGCTGAAGCCCCTGTCGCCATGTCCATCTTCTCGGGCATCTTCAATCTGGGCATCGGCTCCGGCACCTGGCTGGGCGGCCTCCTCTGCACGTATATCTCGATCACATGCATCGGCTTCGCCGGTGCGGCCTTCGCCTTCCTTGCCTTTCTTTACTGCGTACTGAAATTGATCCCTGATATGAAGAAGGAAGGGTAAAAGCAGCTGTGCCGAATTCTTCGGGATACTTCACACCACGGCGTGAAGTATCCTTTTTTCTATGCACTATGCGGGGAAGTGGGCGATACGGAGATACCGCTTTTCTCACATCCATAGTCAGTCCCCTGTGTGCTGCCTTACCGCCTGCACACCCGTCTCCCTATCCCCCCCTGCCCGATGGGAAGGGGGATTTGGTGGAGCGTGGCGGGGCTCACTCGCGCTTGTGGTGTTCTGCCTTTTCCCGCCTTCCTCACTTTGTATCCGTGTCTTTTTGTCATGGGAAAAAGGCGATGTGAAATAACGATCATCTCATTTTCGCGTTCCATCTGCCGCGGG
>JAJWRZ010000146.1:0-4785 GCA_021633965.1 Dialister sp. | reverse complement strand
ACGGTACGCCCCGTGGGCTAACCCTGAACCCTGAACCTTGTCCCCCATAATCTTTTCCCCCAAAGGAGTCCCCCATGCAAATCGACAGTGCCTCTTTATATCTTTTCGTCAAAGAGCTGCAAAAGCTCCTCATCCCTGCACAGGTACGGCAGATCCATCAGATCGACAACCGCATCATGGACATCGAGCTGTTCTGCCCGAATGCGAAGCCCGTCCATATGATCGCGAATACCCATACGCCGCCGGTCGTATACCTCACATCGAAGAGCAAGGTGCAAAACCAGTATACCCCGTCACAGACTTTCTGCATGACACTCCGTAAGCATCTGGAAGGAAGCCGTCTCTCTGAAGTACGGCAGATCGACATGGATCGCATCCTTGCCTTTTCCTTCGACCGCATTGAGGCCGCCGGAGAGATCGTCACCAAAACGCTCTGGGCCGAGCTTCTCCCCTCCTCGCCGAATCTGATCCTGACGGAAGGGGATACGATCATCGATGCCTGTCTGCGCGGCAGGAAGGGCGACCGTCTGCTCGTCCCCGGGGAAACGTACCATCTACCGACAAACAGCGCGCGTATGAATTTCATGCAGTTCTCCAAAGAGGAACTGAAGAATATCTTAGACTACAGCAAGACGGGCGAAGCCACGATCGAAGAGTGGATTTTCCACACGTTCAATGGTTTCTCGCGTTTCCTTGTCGACGAGCTGGGGCATCGAAGCCAGATTTCTACGAGCGAGCCCCTCTCCTCGCTCTCGGACGGAAAAGAGGATGCTTTGCTCACGGCGATGCTCTCCCTCAAAGAGGATATCATGGCCTCGGATGCCCTTCACATCTACCAGAACGCCAAGGGGAAGCCGATGGTGAGTCCGATCGCTCTGCCTTTCCTCGGTGAGGAAATCGAAAGAGCCCCCATCGTCCCGTGGCTCGAAAAGGAAGCCGAATCCTCCGGCGGGACCATGGCCGCGCAGCTCTCTGACTACCAGAAGAAGATCCACACCCTCATCAAAAGAGAAGAGCGAAAAATCCAGAAGATCGAAGGGGAAATGAAGGAAACGTCCAAGACAGAGCAATACAAGCTCTGGGGCAATCTGCTCTCGATCTACGCCTATGAAAAGATCAATGGCAGAAAAGCGCTCACCGTCGAGAACCTTTTCAATGATCCCCCCACGAAAGAAACGATCCCTGTCGATCCGCTTCTTTCTGTCACTGCAAACAGCCAGCTCTATTTCAAAAAATACAATAAAATGAAAACGCGCCTCGTCATCGGGCGTGAAAAGCTGGATGAATGTCGTGAAAAAATCGGCTACTTGGAAGATGTGCTGTATTTTGCCACGGAGGTCAAAACAAAAAAGGATCTGGATGCTTTGAAAGAAGAGCTGAAAGATACCGGTATCGAGCGCATCGGCGGCCGGAAACAGAAACCTGTAAACCGCAAGCGTAAGAACGAACCTCTCCTGACCACGCTCACCATCGACGGCTTCCGCGTCCTCATGGGGAAGAACAATACCCAGAATGAATTCCTCACACTCAAAAAAGCGGCCAAGACGGATCTGTGGCTGCACGCGCGGCAGATCCCCGGCTCGCACGTCGTCATCGAGACAGAAGGCATGACCGTCCCCCTCGCGACCATTGAAAAAGCCGCTGCCCTGGCTGCATGGAACAGCAAGGGCAAAGACTCCGGCAAGGTGGATGTGGACTATACGCTCATCCGCTACGTCAAAAAGATTCCCAATGGTCCACCAGGCCTTGTGAATTATACGCATCAGAAGACGATCGCTGTGATTCCGACGGATATCAAGGGCTAGTGGCTAGTGGCTGGTGGCTGGTGACTGGGGACTGGGGACTGGGGACTAGGGACTAGGGACTAGGGACTAGGGATTAGGGATTAGGGATTAGGGATTAGGGATTGGATTAGGGATGAAGGTGGCGGCTTCGCCGCGAATATATGGGGCAATGCACGAAAGGGACTTGATAGCAGGTTTCCCGTTTCGGCCGTCCTATCATCGTCCACCAAGCCGCGAACGAAAAAGATTTCTCGCTCCGCTCGAAATGACGATACTAGAGAATCTGATGTCTTCTGGTCACGAGTTACTCGAGACTCCTAATCCCTAGCTACTAATCCCCAGCTACTCAAAATGAAAACGCGCCGATGAGCGATATGCTCATCGGCGCGTTTTCTATTGCTTGCATGTACCAGAGGCGCGAGGCAGACTGTCTCACTCCTCTTTCAAGCGGATCTTCCCTTCCGTGATGGTGATCTTCCGCTCTTTCAAAAGATGTCCCACGGCTCTTTTGAAAGCGGACTTGCTGATACCGAGGGTACTCTTGATGAGATCCGCATCACTCTTGTCTGTGAGCGGAAGGAGCCCGCCATGGCGCTCCATGCAGGCGATGAGAAGAGCCATATCCCCTTCCATCGCTTTTTCCTTCTGCGGACGGAGCGCCAGATTCACACGTCCGTCGCTGCGGATATAGGAAATCCGTCCCGTCACTTCTTCCCCAAGGCGCACGGATTTCGCAAGCTCTGTCTTGTGGATGAAAGCGAGATGACGGTCTCTTGTCACAAGGAAAAGGCCTTCCCCGGTTTCGTTATACACGGTGCCGGTCACTGTATCTCCGAGCTTTGCCTCTTGGAAAGGCAGGGCGATGGCGCGCATTTCTTCATCGACATGCATGGTGACAGCGAGACGGCCGGTCTTGTCTTCGTAGAGCTTGACCCAGATCTGCTGTCCTTCTGTGACATTCTCTATCATTTGAGAGAAAGGCAGGAAGATGCCTCGCTCCGTCCCCACGTCGACGAAGGCACCGAAACGGGTCGTCAAAAGGACCGGCGCATATCCGATGCCGCCGATGGCGATCTGCGGCAGGCGCATACTGGCGGTCAAGCGATGATGCGGGTCGTGGTAGAGGAAAACCTTGACTCTCTCTCCTTCCTTCACTTCGTGGGTCTGCTGCCCTTTGTGCAGGAGGATGTCATCCTTCGAATTTCCCGTACCTCCATCCAGAAAGGCACCAAAGCCGGAGACGCGGACGACCGGAAGCTCTGCGATGGAGTTTTCCTTATAGATACTTTCCTGTCTGGCAGGAATCTTAGGCTCTTCCATTTATTTCTCCGTTTCTCCCTCGTCGTGGTATTCTTCCGTCGGGGCTTCTTTCCAGAGGGTATCGAAATCATAATGGCGTCTCTCTTCGTCGGTGAAAATGTGAACAATCACATCGCCGAAGTCGAGAAGGATCCAGTCCCCTTCGCGGTAGCCTTCCTTGCGAGTGGCTTTCACGCCGAGTTCTGCCATCTTTTCTTCCACTTCATCCGCCGCTGCCTGCGACTGCTTCTGGTTTCTGGTCGAGCAGAGGACGAAATAGTCTGCGATCGAAGTGAGGTCGCGGACATTCAGGACTTTGATCAGTACGCTCTTCTTGTTAGATAATGCTTCACAAATGGTCTGAAGATTGGTTTCCATATGTATACTCCTTTTTTGATATAAGTTGCTGGTGATTAGTGATTAGTGACTAGGGATTAGTAGCTAGGGATTAGGTTGGCGATACGAGAAAATTGCTCATTTCGAACCTCCGCGGCGCTTCTGATTTTTATGCGCCGCACCACCATTTCTCATTTCTCATGCAAGAGAGGCTTTCATTCGCCATCAAGAGTGAGACGCCCCCTAGATCCCGTCAAACTTTTTCTTGCCTATGACTCCATCGTGAGCGAGAGGACTTTCTGGGCTTCCACGGGATTCACCACCCATGTCTTGACCTTCCCGATGGTCTGCATTTCACCGGGGAAAATGATGAATTTGCATCCTTCCGGCGGATAGCCGGTCAGCCGATAGGCCAGAGAGGCCGCGTCCGATGGCGTGATATCGCTCTCGATAGCAGAGAAACCGTAGCGGACGGTCAGAAAGTTCCGCAGTGCCATGCGGCTCTGGAGATGCGAGAGAAGGATCTTGAGGAATCGTTCCTGTCGCTGGATACGGCCGATTTCTCCATCCTCCTTATCCACGTAGCGGACATAGCCGAGTGCCTGCTCGCTATCCATGGTCTGGTAGCCCTGATTCAGCCCGATATCAAAGGCCCCATCCTGATCGAGATGTTCCATATATTTTTCTACATAGAGAGAAATGGGCCCTGCTTTGGACATATTCGCCCGGAAATCGGCATAGTTCACGACTGCATACTTGTCGATGCGGATGTGGAGCAGATTTTCCACCGCTGACTTTGTCTCCTCTGCGCCGCCTTCTTTGAACGTATCCTTCAGAAGAAGATTCGTCTTTTCCTGACGGATGACCTTTGTATTCGGCGGGATAGAGATGAATGTCATTTCTTTTTTCTTATCATTGTCTGCCAAAAGCAGCATGGCATCGGCTTCTCCGCCTGCCTTTTCATCCTCTCCGATGAAAAGATAGTAGGTGGGCTTGCCCGGCTCGGCATCCGCCCCCCGTGACGCAAGATGGATGACTTTTTCTGCCCCGAAGATGAGCAGGAAAGCCGCCAAAATGACGATCAGCAGGAAGAGCAGGATTTTTTTGAATTTGATCTTTGACTTGCCTTTTTTCGTTTTCATAACCTTTGAGGTAAAACCTCCTTCACGTATAGACCGGCGCGAAATCACTTCCCGATTTCATCGTTATTCGGTTTTACTTTTGTATTTCGATGAGTGGCCAGGGGTTGGGAGTGACTGGTGACTGGTGACTAGTGACTAGTGACTGGTGACTGGTAGCTAGGGATTAGTGGCTAGGGATTAGGTTTGCGATACGAGAAAACCGCTAGTTTCAAACCTCCGCGGCG
>JAJWRZ010000145.1:0-4802 GCA_021633965.1 Dialister sp. | reverse complement strand
CCGAAAGTAGTATTCAAGTCACCAGTCACTAGTTACTCGAGGCTCCTAATCCCTAGTCACTAGTCACTAGCCACCAGTCCCTATTTCCCATCCATCGACCCCGAGCGGAACCCTTCCAGGTCCATGGTCACGAAGCGAAAGCCCAGCGCATGAAAGCGCGCGATGACTGCCTCACGATTTGCCACGAGCTTTGGGAGCTGTGCGGGGAGCACCTCGATGCGGGCGATATCCCCATGGCAGCGCACGCGAAACTGCGGAAATCCCAGATCGAAAAGCAGCTGCTCAGCCGCTTCGACCGCGCGGAGCTTCTCCTCCGTGATCTTCGTGCCATAGGGGAAACGTGTCGCCAGGCACGCAAAGGATGGCTTATTCCATGTGGGAAGTCCTTCCTTCTCCGACAGGATGCGGATCTCCTCCTTCGTGAGCGCCGCCTCCTTCAAAGGGCTCACGACGCCCAGCTCGGCAAGCGCTTTCAGCCCGGGGCGATAGCCCTTCGTATCACTGAAATTTGTCCCGTCGATGATATAAGCGATCTGATGCTCCTTCGCCAGCTCGCCCAGAGACGAGAAGAGATAGGTCTTGCACCAGTAGCAGCGATCCTTCGGATTGTCAGCAAAGCCCGGCGCAGCGAACTGGTCTCTTTCCACGATCACCTGCCGGATGCCGCGGGACGTGCAGAAATCCTTCGCCTCTTCGATCTCACGCGCGGGGACGGAATTGAGCTTCATCGTCACCGCGACAGCCTGATCGCCGAGCACCTTAGA
This sequence comes from Dialister sp., assembly GCA_021633965.1. Taxonomy (GTDB): domain Bacteria; phylum Bacillota; class Negativicutes; order Veillonellales; family Dialisteraceae; genus Dialister. The sequence continues at coordinate 4,038 of JAJWRZ010000145.1, read as the reverse complement.
GGCTTCATGAAGAAGAAAGGTCGAGTCCACACCGCCGGAAAAAGCGACGGCGACCGAGCCAAGTGTTTTCAAATGTGCTTCAAGCGTTTTCTGCTTGAGAAGAATGCTCTCATGGACCATTAGAAAGTCTCCTTTGTTAGGGTTAGCCCCGGGGATGTGCTGTCCCTTGATGATTTGTGAAACAGGGGGAATGGGTTCAGAGGGTTCAGAGGGGGTGGTGCAGCGCATAAATCATGATGATACCCGAATGTTGTATTTAGTCACCAGTCACTCGAAGCTCCTAATCCCTAGCCACTAATCCCTAGCCACTAGTCCCTAGCTACTAGAATCCAGTCACCAGTCACCAGTCACCAGTCACCCCAAAATATACTTCCTTCGCGTCTTGAAAAGCAAGACAGAAAGTCCAACGGCCGTGACGAACCAGCTCAGCGGATACACCGTCATAAGGCAGTCAAAGTTGGGGATGGCAGGAAATACGGCCCACATGTACAGGATACGGAATCCGCAAATCCCGACGATCGTGATGAGCGCCGGAGAGAGTGAATTGCCAAAGCCGCGGAGATAGGCGGAGATCATTTCGATGGCCAGATTCAAAGGCTCTGCCAGAATGATATAGCCCATGCGGGTAACGCCATAGCTAATGACCATCACATCGCTGGTAAAAAGCGCAAGCAGTGATGGCGAAAAATACAGGATGGGCGCTCCGATGATGACGCAGACGACCAGATTCTGCAAAGTGGTGATGACCCCGACGCGGCGGCAGCGCGCCATGTCGCCGGCCCCATAGTTCTGCCCGACGAATGTCGTACATGCCTGCCCGAACGCATTGACAAAGATATAGCAAAGAATATCCAGATTGAACGCCGCCGCCGATGCCGCCATGACATCCGCGCCAAGGCTGTTGATCGCCGACTGGATCACGATGTTCGACAGACAGAAGACCGCCGCCTGCACCCCCGCCGGCGTGCCGATGCGCAGGATCTCCCGCAAAATATACAGATCAAAGAACGATGCCCTGCATTCCAGATGGATCACATGCCTGCTGCGAAGCAGGATCGTCACCAGCATGGCAGAAGAAAGAAGCGTCGCACATGTCGTAGAGATCGCCACAGCTGCCACGCCCTGATGAAAAAACGCCACCAGCGTGTAGCTGATGATGACCTTGATGACCCCCGCCGCCGCCAGACAGAAGAGGGGCGTCTTCGTATCTCCCTGACTTCGGAAGATGGCAGACGCAAAATTATAGACCAGGATCCCCGGCAGAGCCAAGAAAAAAATGCGCAGATACTCTGCGGAGAGCGGCATGAGCGCATCCGGCACCTGAAGCAGCGAGAGCAGCGGCTCCGCGACAGCTTCGCTCAGACAGGTCATCACGATCCCTGCGGCAAGCGCAAAGACAAGCGTCGAAAAGACCGCCCGATGGACTCCCTCCCGATCTCCCTTCCCTGTCATTTGGGAAATCACGACATTCGCCCCGATCGAAATACCGATAAAAAATGTCACGATGAAGCCGATGATGGGCGTATTGCTCCCGACAGCCGCCATCGCTTCCTTCCCGACAAACTGCCCCATAATGATGGTGTCGATGGTATTGAACACCTGCTGCAGCATGCCCGTCAGTGCCAGGAGCAGCGCAAAACGGATCGTTTTCCTTCCGATCGGTCCATGCGTCATATCTATTTTTTTCATATATACCTCTTACCCGGCAGGCGAAGGACAGCGATCGGGCAGGCACAAGGGAAATCACCTCTGCGTCCCGAAGCCGCCGGATGGCCTGCTACATATATTCCTTATTATATCATTCCTGACAACCTGTCCTGCAAGCGCGCCGCCTCTTGCCAAGACCGGCCATTGGCTCTATGATATAGAGGAACCGTCATTTATGCACATGCCTTCTGGCTATCGAAAGGCATGCCTAAACAGTGACTAGTGACTGGGGACTGGATTCTAGTAGTTAGGGACTAGTGGCTAGGGATTAGGAGTGGCTGGTGACTAGTGGCTTGGAGACATCCGACTCCCGTATCGTCATTTCGAGCGAAGCCCTCAAATCTTTGTCATTCGCATTCAAGTGGTCGATGTCAGGAACCCCCAAACGGGAAGCCTGTTATCTCAATAACCTTCGAGCATCGCCCCCTTTACCAAAATCGACGCGGAGCGGCGCTCGGGTGCTTTCATAAATCGCCTGCTTGAGACACTCCTTCCCGCTCGCTTGCATGCCGCCAGTGCCCTATCCGCCCCTGCGGGGCACCTTCCCCTCGAGGGGAAGGCTGGCGATACGGGGGAAACCTGCATCGCAAACCTTCGGGCATCGCCCCACAGGCTAACCCTGAAGTTTGAAAGCAGGGGTGAGTAGTTAGGGAATGGGGATTAGGGGCGCAAAGTGACTTGTGACTGGTGACTTGAATACTACTTTCGGGCATCGCCCCATATATATTTGCGGCGAAGCCGCCACCTTCATTCCTCATTCCTCATTCCTAATTCCTAATTCGAGCAAAGATTTCATCCCCCATCAAGGATCGGCACGCCCTCGGGGCTACCCCTAAACCCTTGTCCCTTTATTGATTTCCTCTAAGGAGGCATCGCTTATGGATCTATTCGGACACGAAGACCCGGAAGAATATATCGTCCGCCGCAGGCAGGAGATGGAGCGCCCCACCGGCTTTGCCACACATGAAGCGCTGAAGGAAGCCATCACCTCCTGCAGCCGCTGCCCGCTTCGCCGCGAAGGCGGTCTTGGCCCCGTGCTCTCCACCGGCCCTGCGGATGCCCCGCTCATGATCGTCGGCGAAGGCCCCGGGGGTGTCGAGGATGACTACGGCGGCCCTCTGATCGGCCCCTCCGGGCAGCTGCTGGACAAGGCGCTCGCCTCCGTCGGCATCACCCGCGACCATGTCTACGTGACAAACATCGTAAAGTGCCGTCCGCGCGGCAACCGCACCCCCACCATGGACGAAGGACATTTCTGCGGAAGCATCTGGCTTTCGCAGGAGATCGCACTCGCACGCCCTGCCGTCATCATCGGTCTTGGCAAAGTCGCACTCCGCTTCTTCTTAGGCCGCGAAGCCGGTATCATCCGCTCCCGCGGTCACTGGATCGATTTCCATGGCATCCCCGTCATGCCGACCTTCCATCCCGCTTACCTTCTCCGCCAAAGCGGCCGCGCACTGGTCGATGCGAAATGGCAGGTCTACTACGACCTCAAAGCCGCCAAGGAACGCGCCGCCACCCTCCGTCCTGACTGGGTATGGCAAAGCGACACCCCGCCAAACCTTTTGGACGAGCTTGCCGCGGAGCGCGCGAAACGGCACTCCCAGGGGTGATTTCCTCCCTGATTCCCATAGCTACTGCCAGAAAGGACCCTTATGCATACACTCTTGACCATCCTCATCGGCCTTGCCATCGCCGGCTGGTTCCTCTACTGCCTCTACCGCATGCTGCGCGGCGCGCGCGGCAGGGACTGCGCCAGCTGTCACCTCGCCGGCGGCTTCGACTACAAAAGCACCGCCCCTGTCAAGCCCGCTGCCATGAAGCGCAAAGAGATCGTCACTGACACCGGCCATCTCATCATCGTCGACGAAGAAGCGGCGAAGAGACGCCGCGAACGGATCCGGAAGATGATGGAGGGGAAATGACGGGAGTCTGGCAGCCAGGGACTAGTGGCTGGTGACTGGTGACTGATGGCTAGGGATTAGGGACTAGGAGTCTCTCGTATCGTCATTGAAAGCGTTGCCGAGAAATCTTCCTTGCAGTCCGATAAACGATGCATGTGTGAACGCAGAAATACGGTGCACCAAGACGTCGTTTCCCTGCCAGTGCCTATGTGATACGGACCGCAGTGCAAGAAAGATCCCTCGGCTGCGCTCGGGATGACGATACAGGAAAAGGATACCCCAAAAAGTTTGAAAACAAGGATGAGTGGCTAGTGACTTACATACCACTTTCGGGCATCGCCCTATATATATTTGCGGCGAAGCCGCCACCACAACCCTGAACCCTGAAGTTTGAAACCGTCACCACTCAAAGCACTAACCATTTTAG
>JAJWRZ010000144.1:0-4806 GCA_021633965.1 Dialister sp. | reverse complement strand
CTCACTTCGTTCGAAATGGCGTCTCACTGGATTTTCGCGTCGCTTCACTCCTAAACTCCAGTTCGCTTGCACAAGCCCTTCGGGCAGCTCCCCCGATGGGGAGCCAAGAATGATCTGCCGCTTAACTTAATAGCATTACCCTAGAGGGGAAGACTGCGATACGAGAATACCATCTTCTAAAAAAAGGCGGCAAAGCCGCCACGAAAGCCCTCAAGTTTGAAAGCAGGGATGATTAGTAGCTAGGGATTAGTGGCTAGGGATTAGGAGCCTCAAGTGACTGGTAGCTAGTGACTAGGAGACATCAGACTCTCGTATCGTCATTGAAAGCGTTGCCGAGAAATCTTTCTTGCAGATCGCTAAACGAAGGATGTGTGAAAGCAGAAATACGTAGCACCAAGGCGTCGTTTCCGTACCGGTACTTATGTGATACTGACCGCAGTGCAAGAAGGATCCCTCGGCTACGCTCGGGATGACGACAGCGCGAAGCGCTATCAAAACTCCGCGGCGCTTCCATATTTTTATGCGCCGCACCACCATTCCTAATTCCTCATTCCTAATTCCTCATTCGCGCAAAGCTTTCATTCATAATCAGTGGACGGAGCCGCCCAAGGAGCTAAGGAAACGCTGAACCCTGAACCAAATAAAAGCAAAGTAAAAAGGGGTTGTGAAGAAATGAACCTCATTTCTTCACAACCCCTTCTCGAGCTTTTAGCTTAGCCGCAATTATTTCATTTCTACGGTAGCGCCAGCTGCTTCGAGTTTCTTCTTCATTTCTTCAGCTTCAGCTTTAGCAACGCCGGTCTTTACTTCTTTCGGAGCGCCGTCAACGAGTGCTTTAGCGTCTTTCAGGCCGAGGCCGGTGATTTCACGAACGGCTTTGATGACCTGGATCTTCTGAGCGCCAACGTCTTTGAGGATAACGTCGAATTCAGATTTTTCTTCTTCAGCTGCTGCTGCCGGAGCTGCTGCTGCTGCTACAGCTACAGGAGCTGCTGCGGATACGCCGAATTTATCTTCGATAGCTTTTACGAGTTCGGACAGTTCGAGTACAGACATTTCTGCAATGGCATTAAGGATTTCTTCGTTAGTCATTTTTGTTTCCTCCATGGAATAGTTTTATGCGTAGATCTTACGCAGATTCTTTCTGTTTACGCAGTGCTTCGAGAGCATATGCGAGGTTCTGGATGTTGCCGTTGAGGGCACGTGCCAGTCCGGTGATCGGAGCCAGCAGGGTCGCTGCGACCATACCCAGCAGCTGTTCTTTGGACGGCAGGTCTGCCAGTGCCTGAACAGCTTTTGCGTCGATGACTTTGCCGTCGAGGACGCCAGCTTTGACAACGATAGCTTCGCTCTTGGTTTCTTTGAAGAATTCTTTCAGAGCTGCTGCCGGTGCGACCGGATCGTCTTTGCAGGTTGCAAGACCATTCGGGCCAGCGAGCAGATCATCAAGACCTTCCAGACCGAGTTCGTCAGCTGCGATGCGGGTCAGTGTGTTTTTGATAACCTTGTATTCAACACCGTGTGCAAGGAATTTACGACGGAGAAGTGTCGCATTCTTTACGTCCAGTTTGTTGAAGGATACCAGAACTACGCCCTGGGAAGCCAGCTTTTCTTTCATTTCTGCAACGATGGCTTCTTTTTCCGGACGAATTCTAACTTCATACTTTTCTTCGCTCATAGTACACCTCCTCTGCTATGGGATTTTATTATTTATCACGTTAGCTAAAACGACCTCGCATTCCGCGAGGTCGTGTACTGGCTTTGCAGTACTCAGCCTCGGGAGGCGGGCTACGCCCTTTAAAATGTCTTACCGCCGGTCTTAAGCTAAGTGTAAATAGGTAAAATTATGCTTTTGCTGCTACCACTTTGGTGAGGTCGAGGTGGATGCCGCGGCCCATGGTGGAGCTGATGGTGAGGCTCTTCATGTAGACGCCCTTTACAGTGGAAGGACGAGCTTTGAGGATGGTATTGTAGATAGCGAGCAGGTTCTGTTTCAGTTTGTCTTCGTCAAAGGATACTTTGCCGATGATGACCTGGACGTTGCCGGCTTTATCTGTACGATACTGTACCTTGCCGCCTTTGATTTCGTTGACAGCCTTGGTCACATCCATGGTGACGGTGCCAACCTTCGGGTTTGGCATGAGGCCTTTCGGTCCGAGTACACGGCCCAGACGACCTACGACAGCCATCATGTCCGGTGTAGCTACTACGACGTCAAAGTCCATCCAGCCCTGCATGATCTTGTCGGCCAGTTCTTTTCCGCCTACGTAGTCAGCGCCTGCTGCTTTTGCTTCGTCTTCCTTGTGGTCTTTAGCAAATACGAGAACTTTCTTGGATTTGCCGGTGCCTGCAGGAAGTACGGTAGCGCCGCGGAGCTGCTGATCAGCGTATTTCGGGTTGATATTCAGGTTGAAAGCAACTTCTACAGTTTCATCGAACTTTGCGGATGCTGCTTCTTTCACAAGCTTTACAGCTTCGTCGATGTCATAGAGCTTATGACTGTCAACGATGGCTGCTGCGGCTTTCTGTTTCTTTGTCAGTTTTGCCATTGTTTCCTCCTATGTGGTCTTTGGGGTTCTACCCTGCCACGAATGGGTCAGTCTTAGTCTACAACTTCGATGCCCATAGAACGAGCTGTGCCTTCGATCAGGCGCATAGCTGCTTCTACAGTGTTAGCGTTCAGGTCTGGCATCTTTGTTTCAGCGATTTCCTTGACCTGTGCTTTGGTGACTTTGCCGACTTTGTTCTTGTTCGGTTCACCAGAAGCCTTTTCGAGTCCGGCTGCTTTCTTCAGAAGAACGGCTGCCGGCGGAGTTTTACAAATGAATGTAAAGCTTCTATCTTCAAAAACGGTAATTTCTACAGGGATGATCAGGCCTACCTGCTTTGCAGTGCGATCGTTGAAGTCTTTCACGAAGGCCATGATGTTGACGCCTGCCTGGCCGAGGGCCGGGCCTACTGGCGGTGCTGGGGTAGCTTTGCCAGCTGCGACCTGCAGTTTCACAACTTTAGAGATTTTCTTTGCCATAATGTTACACCTCCTTGTCCTTGGTGGAATGTGGTACTTACGGGCTGTAACGGGCCCTCCCACCGTGGGACGAGCCTAGTTCGAGGCAGTCCCACTGTATATTGAATCACGGAAGGGGTTCAAAAGAGCCGGCTTCCAGTTCAATCGTAGTGGTGGTTCCGAAATTGCTGATATCAGCCTTGATCTTGGTCTTGTCTTCAGCGACTTCGAGTACGACAGCAGTGCGATCTTCGAATACACCCTTGGTGATCCGGACGCGATCGCCGGCTTTGACGTCGACGGCTGCTGCTTTCTTTGTATTCATGCCATGAATGATGCGGTCTGCTTCTTCGTCAGAAAGCGGAATCGGCTTCGTGGTCGTCCCGACGAATCCGGTGACGCCAGGGGTATTTCTGACGACATACCAGCTTCTGTCATTGACTTCCATCTTGATCAGAAGGTAGCCCGGGAATACTTTGTGAGCAACCACTCTTGTCTTCCCATCTTTTTCTTCTTCTTCATCCTGAAGAGGGAGCAGGATCTCGAGGATCGTATCATCCATGCCCATGGAATGAACTTTGCGGGTCAGGGTATCCTTGACTTTATTTTCATAGCCGGAGTAGGTATGGATGACATACCAGCGGATATCTTTGGAGCCTTCGCTCGGAGCGCCGATCTCGGTCGGTGCACTGACTTCGCTCTGTTCTTCTTTTAAGTTTTTGTTTTCAGCTTCGATATCAGACATAGCTCTCCTCCTCTCAGCCTACCGCAGTGACTAATAACTTGGAGAGACCAGCGAACACGAAGTCTACTGCTACGATCAGGAAAGATACGAGGATGACAGACACGATGGTCGCGATGGTGTAGTTCAGCATCTGGTTCTTCGTCGGCCAGATGACCTTTTTCATTTCCATCTTCGTTTCCTTGAAGAAACGGCTCCATGCGCTGCTTGCTTCCTGTGCTTTTTCCGTTCTAGTAGCTGTTGTTTTACGCTTCGCCTTGGCCATGCTCGCACCCCAGTTCAATCAGAAAAAATTATTTGGTTTCTTTATGAAGGGTGTGTTTATGGCACCATTTGCAGTATTTCATCAGTTCTACACGTTCGGTAGTGGTCTTTTTGTTCTTGTTCGTACGATAATTGCGGCGCTTGCATTCTGTGCATGCAAGAGTAATTCCTTCACGCATTATTTACACCTCATTCCATCTTTCTTCGGCCGACGGCCAATTAACATGCTTGATAAGTATATCACAAATCACGCTGTCTGTGCAAGTAGAAAATTCGCACTTAAAAAAGCCGGGCCATCCCAGCGCTTTCAGTATTGTAGCATAAGGGGGTGATCCTTTGCAAGGACTTTTTTGATTTTTTGAAATCAGAGCTTGAAAGCAGCCAGGGAAACACTGATTAAATCGTTATCAGATTTCATTCTTGGATTTTTATACAGAGCGAGGAGACAGGGGGCGCGAATAGCGAGCTATTTAAGGAGAATGTCGACGACGCTATGTATAAAAATCTATATGAAATCTGATTCTGCGATTTAATCAGCGTTTCCCCAAATCCATGCCAAGATCTTCCGACTGGCCAGAAACTTCTTGGCAGCACTGTCATAGGCTGCGTTCTTCCCTGCCAGATATATATCGTCGATATCCATCACGCACCGCCTCCTCTCTGCCTTTATTATATGATATATAAAATAAAAAAAGAAATCCCTTTTCTGAGATTTCCTTTTTTGATTCAGGTTCGTTTGCGAGAACGCAAGTATTAGAACCTGTAGTTCAGGGAAACAGTCCAGGAGTCATCC
>JAJWRZ010000143.1:0-4814 GCA_021633965.1 Dialister sp. | reverse complement strand
TAGAAGCACTTTTCTACAAAAGTATATCACAATGAGCGGAAATTCGCGACCATCGCGCCCCTTTTCAGCATTTTGCGAATGTTGTAGAATAGAAAAGAACAACAATAAGATCATAGAGCGAAATGTGTGAAAACGCGGGACGCGACCCCCGCTGATCCATTTCTTATTCTTTTAAGGAGACTCCATGGAACGCATCGCGATCATTGACTTAGGCTCGAACTCTATCCGTTTCATCATCATGCAGATCGGAGAGCACGGCGCTTACAAACTAATTTATCAGGAAAAGAAATCTATCCGTCTGGCGGAGGGGATGACGCTATCCTCCCGTCTTCTGACAGAGGAAGCACAGCAGCGGGCGCTCCAATGCCTTGCGGTTTACTCCCATATCATCGAAGTGCAAAAGATCAAAAAGGTACTCGCTGTCGCGACAGCCGCCGTCAGAAATGCCATCAACGGGGCTTCCTTCCTGAAGCGCGTCCGCATGTCGACAGGCATCCCCATGACGATCATCAGCGGCAAGGCCGAGGCCGCACTCGGCTTTTCCGGCGTCAGCCACACCATCGATCAGAAGGATTTCCTCCTCTTCGATCTGGGTGGGGCCAGCGTAGAAATCTCCCTTGTCAAAGACAAAAAACGCATCCATTCGATCAGCATTCCGATCGGTGCGGTGACGCTGACAGAGATGTTCCAGTCCTCCCGCGATGTGAATCAGGATAAAATCGAAACCATCCAGCGCTTCATCCAGAATGTCCTTTCTAAAGTCGAGTGGTTTCCCAGCGAGCCGCTGCCCGTCATCGGCATCGGCGGTACGGTCCGAAATCTCGCCAAGATCCACCAGCGCGCAGTGAATTATCCGCTGCCGAAGCTCCACAACTATCGCTTCCCGGTCGAAGATGTCTTCGAGGAAGTCCGCATGATCACAGGGAAATCCTATGAGGAGCGACAGAAAATCAACGGGCTCTCTTCCGAGCGCGCCGACATCATCATCGCAGGCGCGCTCGTCATTCAGGAAATCCTGCGGAAAGCGAAGGCATCGTATCTCACGATTTCCGGCTGCGGTCTGCGTGAAGGGCTATTCTTCCACTACTATGATCCCATCTACGACAAAAACGGAGAAAAGCAGCACGACATGCTCCGCTGCTCGGTGCAGAATTATCTCGATACCCTTCCGATCACCTATGATTTCCACACCAAGTATGTCACCGCGACCGCACTCGCCATGTTCGATCAGTGGCAGAAGGTCCACAAGCTTGACCCGCGCATGCGTGATATTCTCGCCGCGGCAGCCCGCCTGCATGACATAGGAAATCTGATCAATTACTACAGCCACGCCCGCCACAGCTGTTACATGACAGCGAATGCACATATCTTCGGCTGGACACACAGCGAACAAGTGATGTGCGCTTTGATCTGCGCTTTTCACCATGGATACTCCGGAAAGTACCTCAAAGCGAATGGGCAGGCACATATCCTGACGGCCGCACAGATGCGTCAGGTCCGCATCCTCTCCCTCTTCCTTGCCATGGCGGAAGGCCTCGATGAAAGTCAGGAGCACTGCATCACCCGTGTCATCTGTACCTCCTACAAGGCTGCGATGGATCTTCGCGTCTATACAGATCGGGAAAATTTCGATGTCCCGGCTCACGCGACAGCCTCCCTTGTCAAAGACTTCGAAAAGACATTCCATCTCCCCTTCCGCATCCAGTGGTTTCCCGGAAGCAGCCATAGAAATGAGCTCGTCGAAGCAGCGGGAAAACTGTGAGACGAAGGGAAGGCGGGATGAGTAGCAGGGGATTAGCGGCTAGGGATTAGGGATTAGGGGTTAGGAGCCTCGAGTGACTAGTGACTGAAATGCCACCTTCGGGCATCGCCACCATCTATACTCCGCGGCGCTTCTATTTTATGCGCCGCACCATCCCCGTTGAACCCTCTGAACCCTTTGACCCTGACGACATACTGTACTCATTTCCCCCTTATTTTTTTATAGTAAAGGACTTCACCTATGACAGAAACACGAGAAGGCTTGGACCAGCTGAAGCAGTTGGGAAGCCAGAATACCAAGTACACCTATGACTACAATCCCGAGCTTTTGGAACGCATCCCCAATAAGCACGCCGATCGTGACTATTTCATCAAGTTCAACTGCCCGGAATTCACCAGCCTCTGCCCGAAGACGGGGCAGCCGGACTTTGCGACCATTTATATTTCCTATATCCCCGATCAGTACATGGTGGAAAGCAAGTCCCTGAAGCTCTATCTTTTCAGCTTCCGCAATCACGGCGATTTCCATGAGGACTGCGTGAATATCATCATGAGTGACCTCATCGAGCTTCTCCATCCACGCTATATCGAAGTATGGGGCAAATTCCTCCCCCGCGGCGGACTCTCCATCGACCCGTACTGCAACTACGGCACGCCGAATACCGAGTGGAAAGACTTCGCCCGCTTCCGTCTCCTGCATCATGATATGAATCCGGAAATGGTGAATAACAGATAAAAGGCATCACAAAAAGCAGCGACCCAGTCGCTGCTTTTTGTGATGCCTTTTATCTAATCCCTAATCCCTAATCCCTAGTCACTAGTCCCCAGTCACTCAATATTCTGTACCTGCTCGCGAATCTTTTCCAGCTCGGTTTTGACCTGAATGACGGTATCAATGACTTCCGGATCGCTCGCCTTGGACGCTGTCGTATTGGCTTCCCGATTGATTTCCTGCAGCAGGAAATCAAGTTTACGTCCGATGGGCTCTTCGCTCTCGAGCATGGCATCGAACTGATCCAGATGGCTTGCCAAACGGACAACTTCTTCCGTGTAGTCCGTTTTTTCAGAGAAAAGAGCGACTTCTTCCAGAATACGGCCTTCATCGACTTCAAAATTCATCTGTTCCAGGATCTTTTCCATGCGCTGGCGCAGGCGCTCTTCATAGGCTTTGGCTGCGAGATCCTGCCGGGAGAGCAGGAAGGCGAGCTTTTCCCGGAGGAATGCCAGACGCTGCTTCAGGTCGACTTTCAGGTTATGACCCTCACGCTGCCGCATTTCGATGAGCGAGACAAGCGCCCCCTCCATCGCTGCTTTCACCAGCGGTGCCATCTCTTCCTCGGACACATCCTCTTTTCTGACAGTGAGAAAAGGTTCCGGCAGAGAGAGCAGGTCAGAGACATGCACTTTCTCCTTCTTCACGCCTTTTCTTTTGCTGATACCGGCTAAAGCAGAAAGATAGGCAGAGAGCAGGCCTTCATCCACTTCGACGTGCGTCGCATTCGCAGAAGCAGCCGGCGTAAAAGTCAGAAAAATATTCAATTTTCCACGCGAAAGTGTTTTCTTGACCGCCGCGCGGGCTATCTCTTCTAAGCTGCCGGAAAAATGGTCACTTCTGATATTGATTTCCAAAAACCGGCTGTTCACCGCTTTGATCTCTGCGGTCACGCAGCCGATCTCGCTTTCGCCGATCCCTCGGCCAAAACCAGTCATGCTGTTCATCATAGTTCTCCTTATGAAATAGTAAAGGAAACACGGATCCCGCGATGGAATCAGCGTTTCCCTTACATCGAATGCGTGGTCACGCATCCTTCTTATCCGAAATAATCTCCCTCAAAGACTTTGACAGCCGGCCCGGTCATGAAGACGTGGCTCTCCGGATTTCCATCCCACTCGATATGGAGCGTGCCGCCGTCGAGGTCGACGTCCGCATAGTCTTTGGTACGGCCATTCAGGATCGCTGCGACGACCGTCGCACAGGTGCCGGTACCGCAGGCCATGGTGATCCCGGTGCCTCTTTCCCACACGCGCATGCGGAAATGGTGCTCGCCCAGCTGCTCTACGAATTCTGTATTCGTTTTTTTCGGGAAATGAGCATCCACCTCCAGATGCGGGCCTTCCCCGGTGAGATCGACGTTTTTGATATCGTCTACGAAGATGACACAGTGCGGATTTCCCATGGAAACGCAGGTGACGGTATAGGTCTTGCCATTCGCTTCATTGGTGAGCGGCTGTGCGATGACAGGCTCTTTGCCATAGCCTGTGACAGGGATCTCATCCGCCAGAAGATGCGGCCTTCCCATATCGACACGCACATTCCCGTCCTCGAGAATTTCCGGATAGAGGATGCCTGCTCCGGTTTCCACCGAGAAGCGCTTCTCTTTCACCAGCCCCAGTTCATACGCCCAGCGCGCCAGACAGCGGATGCCATTCCCGCACATCTCACCTTCCGAAGCGTCATTATTGAACATGCGCATACGAATATCTGCCTTATCTGAAGGCAAGAGGAAAATCACGCCATCAGAGCCTACGCCGAAGTGGCGGTCACTGATAGCGACGATTTTGCGATATACGTCATCAAAATTTTCTTCAAAGCCATTCACAAATACATAGTCATTGCCGCAGCCATGCCATTTGGTAAAGTGCATAGTGGTTTCATCCTTTCTATATGACAATCCATGGAAACACGGATCAAATTTCTAACTATCACTATTATTTTACCATATTTCCCGCACGCTTTCACTTTCGTGATATACTTATAGAAGTATTTCATAGGCTTTGCGATTAAGCAGGGAATAGGGAGTAGAAGTGACTAGTGACTGGTAGCTAGGGATTAGGTTTACGATATGAGAAAACCGCTAGTTCCAAATCTCCGCGGCGCTTAGATCCTTCGACTCAGTTCTCATATTTTCAGATAAGCCATTTTTAACATACGACGTTTTTCTCCGCTCAGGATGACGAAATGCGCCGCACCACCCCCGCTGCCCCCTCTGAACCCGCTGAACCTGTAGAACCCACTACCCCTCTTTCGTACGCAATCAAGGGACGGTACGCCC
>JAJWRZ010000142.1:0-4840 GCA_021633965.1 Dialister sp. | reverse complement strand
GAGAATACCGCTTCCCCCATAACGTCAAAGCGAATACACGCATATGTGGAAAAAGAATAACGACGGACAAAGCCTTCCCCTCGAGGGGAAGGTGCCCCGTAGGGGCGGATAGGGCACAGGCGGTATGAAAGACAGATGAGAAAAGCGGCACTGCATGACTCGCAGTGCCGCTTGCATTTGTGGAAACGCTGATTAAATCCGTGTTTCCTTATTTCTCCATTTTCACGCCGGCCTTCTTCAATGCCTTGAAGGTATAGTCGAGAATGTTGTACAGTGTCTCGCCGTCTTCTGCGGTGAGCTTCTTCGAATCGATCCGTTTCATATCCTTGTAGTAGAAGGCGAGCTTCTCACCGATGGCTTCAATGGCTTCGGCTTGGTTCTCCTTTGCTGTATCCTTCTCTTCGGCGGCACCCGCCTGGACTTTGAAGAGTTCCTCCTGAAGGCGCGCATTCTCGTCTTCCAACGATTCGATGGTGAGCTTCAGTCCTTCATTGTCATCGCGTTCCTGCGACAGGTTCATCTGCAGACTTTCCACAGTGCCCTTCAGCACCAGGATCAGCTGCCGTGCCACTTCCATGGCTTCCAAAGTATTTGCGTTCTGCATGCGTATCGCCTCCCGAGAAAAAGGGTCCATCCGGTGCAGCAGGGTCGGAAGAGCCGACGTCTGAAAACAGATTGTTTCAGAAAGACGGGAAAGCCCGACGAACCTCTTACGCCGCTGTCCATGATGGCTCAGACTTCATTTCCCTTATTCTACCACAACTCAGTCTGTCTACTGTAAACTTTTCACAAATTTTTGGACATGTTCTCGATACGCAGGGCCGTTGGTGGCCATTTCCATCGTGTGACCAGCGCCTTGGAAAAGATAAAGCTCCTTTCTGGGACTGCCAGCTTCGGAGAAGAGGTCTTCTGCTGCGCCGTAGGGGATGAGCGTGTCGGATTTCCCGTGGAGGATGAGAAGCGGCGAGCGCGCTTTGGCAGACTGCACTAGAGGATCGAGGTCACGGAGAAGTTTCCTGTCATGCACGAAGAGCGCCGCCTGAAAGAATGGATTCAAGACATCCATACCAAGCACTAGGCGATCATCGCCTGTGTAGCGCATGATCTTTTCACGGCCGAGCTCCATCAGACTCGCATAGGAGCTGTCTGCGACATAGAACTTCATCGCCTCGCCCTCTTTGCTGCCGCTGTAGAGGAGCGCCATCGCTGCACCAAGAGAGATCCCATGAATGCCGATCTGCATCGAGGGGTCTTTCGCTTTCAGGAAATCGACCCATGCATTCAGGTCTTCTATATCATGCACGCCCCAGTCAGGATACTCGCCTCCGCTCTCGCCATGCCCGCGCAGATCGACCATCAGGACGGAGTAGCCCATCTCACGGTAGATATCCGCATATGGCACGCACATGGAACGGTTCTGGTACAGACCGTGCAGCAGGATGACGGCGCGGTGGTTTCGATTTCCACTTTCGATGTACGAGCCTTTGAGCCGTGTACCGTCCTCTGATGGCACCGTCACCGACTGCCAGCCGTAACGATTCTCCATCGCATGAATCTGCGAAAGATCCCGCCGGTGATTCTCGATCCCCAGGATCTGATCCCAAGGCGCATGAAAAAGCTCTTCATACGCCATATTTCCGGCAAATCCTCCCGCCAAAAGCAGCGCGAGCAGTGCCATATAGATAAGGCCCTTAAACAGGCTCCATAGACAACCCATGTGATATACCTCGAACGAATGAACATCAATCATTTCCGGAATGAGGAAGCGTAGTACAATACATCACTACATAAGAAATATAATAAAATGCCGCGTTTCCTTAGTTTAAGAAAACGCTCTCCAATGATGGTAAGTTTGAAAGCAGGGATGAGGGATTAGCATCTGGGGATTAGGCGCCTCGAGTGACTTGTGACTGAAATGCCACTTTCAGGCATCGCCATTATTATACTTACTCCGCGGCGCTTCTGATTTTTATGCGCCGCACCACCATTTCGCATTTCTTATTTCTAATTTCTCATTCAAACGAGACTTTCAAACGTAATCCAATGGCAGCACGACCCATAGGCTAACCCTTTGGCTACTATAAGTATACCACATAGCCTTCCTAAAATAGCTTGACTCCCTCTACTCCCCCCTTGATCCTTCCCTTAGCCACATTCGGCGCAAGGATTCTCTCCTTCGCATAGCGCCAAAGGACGCGGGAGCCCTTCGGCGTCAACTCATTTCTTTTATAGATCTTGGAAAGCGATACACCGAACTGCTGCCATGCTTTCCCATCCGTGTAGTCATTCAGCATCATCGGCTGGATATTATCCATCGTGTGAGCAAAGCGCGCCTCTGCCGTCTCACCGGCCTCAAACTCCTGCCAAAGATCATAGAGCTTCCTGCCCTTCTCCTCCGGCAGCATCCCAAAGATACGCGCCGCCCCTTTCTCTTCCTTTGCGTGCTGCTCTTCCTTCGACACGCCGCTGTACGCATACGTATCCCCCGCATCGATCTCCACGAGGTCATGAATGAGCAGCATCGTCACCGTCTTCAAGACGTCGATGGGCTCATTGCTATACTCAGAAAGAAGCACCGTCATCAGCGCCATGTGCCAGGCATGCTCCGCATCGTTCTCCCAGCGCACCGCCCCCGTCACATACGTCTTCCTCTCGATCAGCTTCTCCTTGTCGATCTCACGGAAGAAATCGAAAAGCGCATCCAGTTCTTTCATTTTTTCATCCATAGCTCGTCCTCTTTGGTATAATGGAATGTATTAAATGATGGTTTAATGTTTTTTTTTTTGGGGGGTAGCCCTAGAAATCAGGGGTGAGTGACTGGTGACTAAAAATTAGTAGCTAGGGATTAGTGGCTAGGGATTAGGTTTTCGATACGAGAAAACCGCTAATTTCAAATCTCCGCGGCGCTTCCATATTTTTATGCGCCGCACCACCCCCGTTGAACCTGTTGAACCTATAGAACCTGCTCCCCCTCTTTCGTAAACAATCAAAGGATAGCACGCCCCATGGGCTAACCCTGAACCCTCCCCCATTATACCAAAAGGAGTCTCCCTTGCGTCCCATTCTACATACCATTCTCCGCTTTGCGGCCACCGGGCTTGCTCTCTTCACCCTCATCTACGGGCTCAACTTGTCCGTGACAGGCGAAGTCTTCCCGCCATGGAACGACGTATCCATCTTCTTCACCTGCGTGACACTCTCCCTCCTCTTCACCTTCTACCGCCCCGCATTCCGGCAGCTGCCGCTCCTTTTCTTCGCCCTTTCCGCGATCTCCGTCCGCTTTCTGACTGGTCTCCTCACCCCTTCATGGGATCTCTACGGCTGCCTCTCCTTCTCAGTCGCCACATGGGGCATCCTCGCACTTCTTTCGCCACCTGCACGCTTTGCGAGAGAGAGAGCCTGCTATGTCTTCCTCGCCGGCTTTCTCATGACGCTCCCCGCCCTCGTGACATGGAGCTGCTACTTCCTGACAGGCAGCTTTCCGCAGCCCGAAACGCTTCTCGCACTTCTGCAGACCAATGCCAGTGAAGCCGCCGGATACCTCTCCGGACATCTCTCCCTTCCCCTTTTGCTATGCCTTCCGCTCTACTTTGGCGCGCTCTTCCTGATCTCGGGAAAAAGCAGCACAGGTGAGCTCTTCTCCCGCCCTTCTCTCCTTCCGCGGCTTGCCCTCCTCCTCGTCGCCCCCGCCAGCCTCACCCTTTCCTACAGCAATCCCGTCACCACGCCATGGATCGGCATCAAGGACTACATGAAAGCCTACGCCGACTTTGAGCAGAAATCCAAAGAACGCACAATCCGTCTCACGAACCTCACCATTTCCTCAGCTCCCGGCCTCTACGTCCTTGCCATCGGCGAATCTGAGAACAGTGAGCACATGAATGTCTATGGCTACCCACGCCCGACCACTCCCTGGCTTTCTTCTCGCAGAAACGATCCGCACTTTCTTTTCTTTGATGACGCCTACAGCTGCTACGTGCAGACCGTCCCTGCACTCTCCTATGCGTTAACCGCGAAGAACCAGTACAACGACATGTCCCTCGCAGACGCCCCCTCCCTCATCGAAGCCGCCAAAGCCGCCGGATTCCATACCGTCTGGATCAGCAACCAGGTCCGCTTCAGCGCCTGGGATACCCCGACCACCATCATTGCCTCCGAAGCCGATGAGCAATACTGGAAGAACAGCCATCTCGGCGCCACCGCCGACCTTGACGTCTACGACGATGCCCTCGCCGAAGAGCTCACACGCATAAAGAGCAGCGAGAGGACCCTCGTCATCCTTCATTATATGGGAAGCCACATGCCCTACGCCTATCACCATCCCAAAAGCTGCGAGAAGATCCACAGCGACGACCCCTATCGCGACCAATATGACGATACCATCCTCTTCCACGACTACGTGATGGAAAAGCTGTATGAGACACTCGCTGCCCGCCCCGACTTCCAGACCCTCCTCTACTTTTCCGACCACGGCGAAGGCATCGACCTGCACCTCGACCACAATCCCGCCACCTACGTCCCCGCCATGACCTACATTCCCTTCTACATGGCCTTCTCCGACACCTACCTCTCCTCTCACTCGAAGCTCATAGGAAATCTTGCCGCCCGCCAAAAGAGCCGCTGGACCAATGACCTCGTCTTCGACACCCAGCTCGCCCTGATGGGCATCCGTCTCCCCGATCTCTACGAGCCGGAGAATGACATCACCTCCGATCACTATGACGATACACCGGATCGGTTTAAGACCCTCTTTGGGACAAGAACGATCACGGCTAAATAAAAAAAGGGCTGTGAAGAAATGAATCCTCATTTCTTCACAGCCCCTTTTTACTTTGCTTTC
>JAJWRZ010000003.1:0-30573 GCA_021633965.1 Dialister sp. | reverse complement strand
TTTCTCATCTCTATGTCCGCATCGACATCGAAGACTTCCGCGATAGCTTCATGAGTCATGACCTCCATCGGCGGTCCCGAGCGTTCGATGACGCCATTCTCAAGGACGAGAAGGTCTGTCGAATAGCGGATAGCCTGATTGATTTCATGCAAGACCATGACGACGGTCAGATTCTCTTCATGGTTCAGCTTTGAAACAAGCTCCATGACTTCAAGCTGGTGACAGATATCCAGATACGTAGTCGGTTCATCCAGGATGAGGATTTTCGGCTCCTGTGCTAGTGCCATTGCGATCCACACGCGCTGTCGTTCACCGCCGGAAAGGCTCGCTGCCAGGCGATCTTTCAGATGAAGCGTATTCGTCTTTCTCATGACCTCTTCTACGACTTCTCTATCATGCTTGGAGACGCCCGACCACCAGTGCTGGTACGGATAGCGTCCGCAGGAAACGAGCTCCTCCGCTGTCATATCTTTCGGGATCTCATGAAACTGCGGCAGGAAGGCAACGACGCGTGAGAGTTCATCCGCTTTGTAAGCACCAAGGGGTTTACCCGCGATTTCCACGCTCCCTTTATCCGGCTTGAGATTTCCCGTCACTGCTTTCAGAAGCGTCGATTTCCCACAGCCATTCCGTCCAAGGAAGGTGACGATGCTGCCCTTTCTGATGAGGCCGCTTGCCCCTTTCAGTACCTTATGATCGCCGAAGGTCACATGAATGTCAGAAATTCGAATTGCAATATCACCCATCATGCGCTCCTCCTTAACAGATACAGGAAAAATGGAGCACCAAGAAAGGCCATGATGATGCCCGCAGGGATCTCTATCGGTGAGAAGAGGACACGTCCGAGCGTATCACAGAAGACGAGTACCCCCGCCCCCAGGATAGCTGAGCCCGGTACGACATACTTGTAGTCCGTCCCGACGATCAGGCGGACAATATGCGGCACAACAAGACCGACAAAACCGATAAGCCCCGCGATGCTGACCGCACCGGCAGCAAGAAGCGCTGCTACGGCTGTCATGGTGAAGCGGACTTTCTCGACAGGAAGGCCAAGCCCGCGCGCCGTCTCATCGCCAAGAGAGAGGATGGTGAGTGCCTTGCATCCGCAGATGGCAAAGACAAGCCCTAAGATCGTGTACGGGAAAAGAGACTCAACCTGCGGCCAGCTGCGTGCGGAAAGACCACCGACCATCCAGAGAAGCGCCCCCTGTACTTTATCCGAGTAGAAGACGAGCAGCGCCGAAATCCCACTCCCCAGAAATGCACTGACGGCAACACCTGCCAGAATGATACGGCTAGGCCGGATACCATTCTTCCACGCAAGAGCATACACCGCCGCTGCGGAAAGCATCGCACCGATGAAAGCCACTGGCGTCAGCAGAAGCGATGCCTCCGGCATGAAAATCAGCATAATGACCCCGGCAAGACCTGCGCCGGAAGAAACACCCACGATGCCTGGATCCGCCAGCGGGTTCTTCATCACCGCCTGCAGGATCGCTCCCGATACGGCGAGATTGGCCCCGACCAGCGCCCCTACGATATTTCGCGGGAATCGGATATTCCAGATGACCATCTCATCTGTCGTCTGGACATTCCCCATGAGCGTATGCAGGATCACCCCAAAAGAAATATCTGCCGATCCGAAAAGAAGACTTGCGATCATGGCAAAGACAGTGAATACGGCAAAGCAGCCAATGATCGCTACGCGCAGCGCCTTGCTCTTCCCTGTCTCATATTCGCCTTTTTTACTCATCCTTCCTCCTCATAGAACTATATGATAAGACTCACTATGTTTCATTATACCACGATTGTCTCTTCTTTTTTCAAATTTCAAAGTATTTTTAATCCAACAGGAAAGTTATGACAGCGCCTTGTATAAAAGCCCTTGTGCAAAACTGTTTCCGTGCCTGCATCAGCCTTCTTTAAAAGGCTTCCCTGTCACCTGTATACGGCATATCACGCTCTCTGCAAACGGAGAACGAGAGGCCTTACCTTATCTTTTCCATCTTCACACGAAAGGCGATCTTTCTTGCGGTCATCATGCCATCAAAGTGAATGGTATAGGCCTGCTCGGCTTCCTGCACCTCTTCCACAGTGCCTTCGCCAAAGACGCGATGGCGGATGCGATCGCCTGCCTTGAATCGAATCCCGGAAGACGCATCCTCACGCAGACCTTCTTCCATGCGCTCGATATAGGAGAGACTTTCTGCTTTGTATTCGTCTGTCAGCGGCGGATCATAAAAAAGACTGTCCGGATCAATATCGAAAACGAATCGGGACGGATAGCGGGGCGCACCATCGATCCCCCATCCGCCCGCCTCGGAGAGGTAGAGCCCTTTTCCAGCGCGAGTCAGAGCAACAAAAGCGAGTCGGCGCTCTTCTTCCATCGCCTGGCGGGTGCGCGTCTTTCTTGATGGAAAAATGCCTTCATTCATACCGCAGAGAAAGACGTAGGGAAATTCCAGCCCTTTCGCCGTATGAATGGTCATGAGCTTCACCTTGTCCTCCGAAGGCGATGTGTCCAGATTGGAGAAAAGGGCTGCATGTGCGAGATAGTCAGCGATGCCCGTCTCTTCGCCGGCGGTCATTTCATACTCGAAGACGGACTGCTTGAGTTCCGCAAGATTATCCAGACGCTCCTGGCTCCCCACGGTACGCATCATTTCCTCATAACCGCTCTCATCCAGTAAAGCAGAAAGGATCTCCGAAACGGGCTTCCCTTCCCTATCTTTGGAAAAGGTTTCGATGAGTTCAACGAAATCAGAAGCCCTTGTCCCTTTGAAGATCGGATCGTCTATGTGCGATGTGAGTGCTTCATAGAGAGTGATCCCCTGCTCCTGGGCAATCGTTTCCAAAAACTGCATGCGTTTAGGACCCATGTTTCGTTTCGGGACATTCACGATGCGCCTGAAAGCCATGTCATCCTTGTATGCAAGCATGCGAAGATAGCAGAGGGCATCCTTGATCTCCATCCGCGAGAAAAACTGCGTCCCGCTGTACATGGTATAGGGGATCTTTTCTTTGAGGAGTGCTTCCTCAAGATTCCTTGTCACGTAGTGAGCCCGATAAAGAAGCGTCATGTCCTTGTAGGGAATGTGATGGTCATGAAGCATGTGTATTTCTTCGCAGATCCTTCGGGCTTCATCCTCTGCTGTTTTCAGATGGAAGCAGGTCACCTTCTGCCCGCTCGGCTGATGAGCGATGAGATCCTTCCTCATGCGATTCTGATTCTTTGAAATCAGTGAATTGGCCGCTGCAAGGATTTCCGGCGTCGATCGGTAGTTGTCATTCATCATAATCGTCCTCACGTCGGGGAAATGCTTGTCAAAGTCCAAGAGGAAGCGGATATTCGCCCCGCGCCAGGTGTAAATCGTCTGATCCGGATCACCCACGACGAAAAGATTCTTATGATAGCCAGCCAGCACACGCATCAGCTCGTACTGGAGCGGGTCGATATCCTGAAACTCGTCCACCATGATGTACTCGAGACGTGACTGCCACTTCCGACATATGTCTTCATGCTCTTCAAAAATATAGAGCGTGAACTTGATGAGGTCATTGTAATCAAGGGCGAAGCATTTTTTCTCCTGATAAAGGTATCCGTAGAAAATGATGTCCTCCACATTGCTCGCCTTGTGGTATTTTTCGTAGAGTGTGGAGATCGGCATCGCGATCATATCCCGATAGTACTCCGGCTCGAAGACGCACTTCTTCATCTCGATCATGTCACGCGCTTTGGAAAAAGGCATATCACGCAGTGTCAGCTCCATTTCCTCATACACCATCGAGAGCATATCATCAATGTCTGCATTGTCGATCACCAGAAAGCTTTTCGGATACGACACCGCATAGCTGTCCTCCTGCAGGACTGACACGCAGAAGGAGTGGAAGGTGGAAATATAGCCCGTATCTTCATCTCCCGTCAGCTGATGGATACGCATCGCCATTTCCCGCGCGGCTTTATTCGTAAATGTCGCGCAGAGAATATGACCGGGAAGGATGCCTAGCTCATTCACAAGATATGCGAATCGATGCGTCAAAGCACGCGTCTTTCCGCTCCCAGCACCTGCGATCACACGCACCACACCCTCTGTCGTCGTCACAGCTTCTTTCTGCCGCTCATTGAGCCCTGCCAGTACATCCTGCATCGTTCTCTTCCTCCCTGCGAATGATTTTCTCTATTGTAACATATAGGAGGAGCGGTGGACTAACGACAGGGATCTCCCCTTTGACCGCCATAAAGAAACGCGGATGACATAGGAAAAGGGTGTCATCCGCGTTTCTTTATTCACTTTTTCTGACTTCCGTCCGATGGAGCTCACTGCCGTCAGAGAGGTAGCCTGTCAGTATGAGCGCATCCTCGCTGGCCTCAAGTACCACATAATTGTCTGTTTCCGGCTGCGGCGCCGTGTATTCATCGAGAGCATGCTCTTTCCAAAGTCCCGGATAACGAACATTGCCAGAAAGTCCAAGGATCACATACACCGGCCCCTTCGGATTTCTCTTAAAATCATATACGTGACCGCGATCACGATAGGTATGAAGATGTGCGGAGAGTACCAGATCCACGCCTGTCTCATCGAAGATCGGCATGAAGGTCTGCCCTTCTTCAGAGAAGCCCTCCTGACGAGCCGGCCGCGAGGGATCGGCGAAGCTGTACTGGAAAGGATCCTTGTGCATCAGGACCACTTTCCATTTCTTTTTAGATTGCAGGATATCCTTTTTCGCCCAGACCTTTTCTTTTTCGTAGAGATCCGGTATCCATTCCTTTTCTTCATAGAGCGATGTATCGAGTACCGTGAAATGAACATCGCCCCAGTCAAAAGAGTAGTAGTGATTCGGAAGCGAGCTGTCTCCATTCTGAGGCACGTTGAAATGTGATGTATAGCGCTCCGGGAGCATCATCTTCCAGTCGAGCGTATACGCCTCGTGATTTCCAAGTGCCGGCACGAGCGGAATATCCGAAATGGTGGGCTCAACCGATTTCAGCCAGGTCTGCCACTGGTACTCATCCTCGCCATTGTCTACAATGTCCCCCAGATCGACGAAGAAATCCACGTCCTTGTTCCGTGCCATCGCGCTTTTGAATAACTTCTCCCAGTCCGCATAGTCCGAGCTCTGTGAATCAGAGACAACGACCGCTTTGAAAGATTTGCCGTCTTCGGTCTTCAGCGGATACCACTCGCTGACCGTGTCCCCTGTGCGCGTGCGATATTCGTAGTCTGTGCCCTTGGTCAGATTCGTGAGACGCACCGTGTAGAGATAGCTATCAGAGATACCGTTATTCCCTTTGTATGATTTCGACGTGGCTTTCTCAGAGGAGATCCTATCGCTCCCTTTCATGCGATACTCCAGCGTGCAGTCTTTCTCTGTCTTCAGCTGCCACATGATCGTGCGCTCTTTGGTATTATCCGCTGCCACGATCTGGCGCAAAGCCTGCGGCTGCATCGTCTGAATCACCGAAGAAGAAGGGGAAGAGCCTCCCTTTCCCGTGCTTCCCCCGCAGGCAGAGACTGCCAGCGCCAAAAGCGCGAGTGCTGCTCCAAAGCATGTTTTCCGGTATGTCATAGTTTTATAATTCCTTCCTTCAGGGATCCTTGGTTCCCTGTTTTTTCTTTAGTATAAAGAGAATTGCTCTTCATCGCAAATACCTGTCTTTTATCCATACCTATGCGCAAGGAGCATGGGGAATCCACCTCCACGCCATCAAAAGAAATGCGGATCGTATGTCAAAATGTCCATGGTTCCCATTTCTGCGGGCAGCAGGGCGACTGGGCGCATACAAAAACCGCCCTGCCGTATAAAAGGCAGGACGGTATGTAAAAAGATCAGAGTCAGCGGCTCTACGCTTTGGCTGCCGCTTCCATAGCTGCTTTGGCAGCCTTAATTGTCTTTTCGATATCTTCGTCGCTATGAGCATAGGACATGAAGAGTGTCTCGAAAGGAGACGGAGCCAGATA
This sequence comes from Dialister sp., assembly GCA_021633965.1. Classification (GTDB taxonomy): domain Bacteria; phylum Bacillota; class Negativicutes; order Veillonellales; family Dialisteraceae; genus Dialister. Next base: position 24,613 of record JAJWRZ010000003.1, on the reverse strand, counting down.
AATATGCTGATCAAGCATAGAGAGGAACCAGGCTTTGAACTGCGAAGCATTCGCCTCACAGGCATCCGGGTAGTTCAGTACTTCTTTTTCAGAGAAGAAAATGCCAAACATGGAGCCGGACTGGTGGCAGATGAGCGGGACACCCGCTTTGTCAGCCGCCTCTTTCCAGCCCTCAAGCAGAGATGCGGTTTTCTTTTCAAGGATCTCATCAAAATGCGGGATCGCCATCATCTGCTTCAGCGTTTCGATCCCGGCTGTAACAGCGAGCGGATTTCCGGAAAGGGTGCCTGCCTGATAGACAGAGCCATCCGGAGCGATGCAGTTCATGATCTCTCTCTTTCCGCCGTAAGCCGCTGCCGGGAGGCCGCCGCCGATGATCTTGCCGAGGCAGGTCATATCCGGGCGGATATGGTAGCGCGCCTGCGCACCGTGGAAAGAGGTACGGAAGCCACACATGACTTCATCAAAAATGAGGACAGTGCCATACTTTTCAGTCTCTGCTCGGAGCGTTTCAAGGAAACCCTTGACCGGAGGCACGCAGCACATATTGCCTGCGACCGGCTCAACAATGACAGCAGCGATCTCATCCCCCTCTTCATCCATCAGCTTTTTGAACGCATCGATGTCATTATAAGGGGAAACGAGGGTATCCTTTGCGGTGCCTTTCGTGACACCCGCACTGTCCGGACTGCCAAAGGTCGCTGCGCCGGAACCCGCCTTGACGAGAAGGCTGTCGCCGTGTCCATGGTAGCAGCCTTCAAATTTCAAGATCTTATCACGGCCAGTATAGCCTCTCGCTGCACGAAGTGCGCTCATCGTCGCTTCAGTGCCGGAGTTCACCATACGGAGTTTTTCGATGGAAGGATAGACTTCGTGAATCAGCTCAGCGATTTCTGTCTCCATCGGTGTCGGCGCACCGTAAGAGGTGCTTCGCTCAGCTGCTTTCTGAATGGCAGCAATGACAGCTGGATGTGCGTGTCCGAGGACCATCGGTCCCCAGGAGCCGACGTAATCGATATAGGTATTTCCATCGATATCTGTGATATGAGAACCTTTCGCCGACGCAATGAAGGGCGGCGGGCAGCCCATGTGCGGGTAGGAACGGACAGGACTATTGACCCCACCGGGCATGAATTTCCGCGCTTCTTCAAACGCAGCTTTGGATTTCGTGAGATCGATCATTTCCCGGCTTCCTCCTTCATCCATTTCGCTACATCAGGCGCATGATAGGAAATGATGATATCGCTGCCGGCGCGTTTCATCGAGAGCAGGGACTCCATAACGATCCTCTTTTCATCGATCCAGCCCTTGGCAGCAGCCGCTTTGACCATGGCGTATTCACCGGATACATTGTAGCAGGCCACCGGACGGTCAATGCGGTCGCGCACCTGACGGACAATATCGAGGTAAGCGAGAGCCGGCTTCACCATGATGATGTCAGCGCCCTCTTCCATGTCGAGATCCACTTCCTTCATCGCTTCGCGGCTGTTTGCCGGATCCATCTGGTATCCTCTTCTGTCGCCAAACTGCGGTGCAGAGTCAGCCGCATCACGGAATGGACCATAGTAGCCGGATGCATATTTCACGGCATACGACATGATGGATACCTGCGCGAGGTCATTCGCATCGAGTGTCTCACGGATCTTTGCGATACGGCCGTCCATCATATCGGACGGTGCGATGATGTCGGCGCCGCATTCTGCCTGAGAAAGTGCGACTTTCGCCAGAAGCTCCAGTGTCGGATCATTATCGACTTCATGACCTTTCAGCTGCCCGCAGTGCCCGCTTGTCGTATACTGGCAAAGGCAGACATCCCCCACGATGACCAGATCCGGTACGGCTTCTTTGATGGCACGAATGGCACGCTGCACGGGGCTCGTCATATCCCAGGCGGAGGATCCCTTGTCATCTTTGTATTCCGGCAGGCCAAAGATCTCTACTGCCGGGATACCGAGCTTGTATACTTCTTCTGCCATCTTGACCGCATTGTCAACGGAGAGATGGTACTGCCCCGGCATACTCGGGATTTCCTCCTTCACATTCGTGCCCGGTACGACAAAGATCGGGTAGACGAAATCATTCAGTTCCAGAGAGTTTTCTCTGACCATGCTGCGAATGGCAGCCGTTCTTCTTAAACGACGAGGGCGAAGAGTATTGAGTTTCATGATTGTCAGACTCCTTTGAATAAGTGATATACCGTCTGCTTCCACAGGCGAAAATGATACGCAGGGTGCAAGGTTATCGGGGAAGCCCCTTTGATTCTGTTTGAAAGCTCTGCTTGGATAGGGAATAAGGAATGTCTGATTCCTTATTATAAGGAATCGCTGATTCTATCAGATAGCGATTCCATCAGTATTTTTCCGGATTCTTCTCGATCGCTTCCACCAGTCCATCGATGGTATAGACATCAGAAACGATATGCGGCACAAGGCCGTAGCTGCGGCAGGTGTCTGCGGTGATCGGTCCGATGCAGGCGAGTGCGACGCCTTCTAAGAGCTCATTTTTCCCATCGAGCAGTTTCATGAGATTGTGCACAGTCGACGAGCTTGTGAACGTGATGATATCGACTTCATGATGTGTCAGAAGAGAGAGCAGCTGATCCTTGTACTCCAGATCCGGCGTGGTCATGTATGCTTCTGCGACAACGCATTGCGCGCCCATCGCTTCGATGCCTTCAGGGAGAATATTTCTCGCTTCCTTCGCACGAGGGAGGAATACGCGCTCACCCTTCTGCACCTGCTTTTTCATCTCTGCCAGGAGATCTTCCGCCTTGTATTTTTCCGGCACGCAGTCACAGGAAAGACCGTATTTTCTAAGCTCTTTCGCCGTGACAGGTCCGATGGCTGCGATCTTTACATGTCCGAGCGCACGGACGTCTTTGCCCTGCCGGAAGAGACGGTCGAAGAAGCAGTTTACCCCATTCTGACTGGTGAAAACGATCCACTGGAAGGAGGAGATCTCTGCAATGCCTTTGTCAAGACTTGCATAGTCATCTGACGGAGCAGAGATGGAGATCGTAGGGATCTCTTCGCAGAGCGCGCCTTTGGCATCGAGTACATGCACAAGCCTCGACGCCTGACTGCGGGAACGGGTCACGACGATGCGTTTTCCGAAGAGCGGACGATTGTCAAACCAGTCCATGGTGCTTCGCAGGTTTACCACATTCCCGACGACGAAGACAGCCGGCGGCTTGATCCCGAGCTTCTTCACATCTTCTGCCGCTTTTTCAAGTGTCGTGGTATAGGTCTCCTGGTACGGGCGCGTCCCCCAGCGTACAAATGCTGCCGGTGTCTCACCCGCGCGTCCGTACTTCATCAGCTGGGAGGCAATCATCGCGGTATGGCCGACGCCCATCAGGAAGATCAGTGTATCGACACCGCCTGCCAGCTTGTCCCAGTGAATGGAAGACTGGTCTTTCGTCGGGTCTTCATGTCCGGTAATGACGGCGAAGGATGCTGCCACACCGCGATGTGTGACCGGAATGCCCGCATAGGCCGGCGCCGCGATGGCACTCGTGATGCCGGGTACTTCTTCGAAAGGCACGCCATGTGCGCGGAGTACCTCGATCTCTTCCCCACCGCGTCCGAAGACGAAGGGGTCACCGCCTTTGAGACGGGCAACGATCTTCCCCGCCTCGCCTTTTTCAGCCAGAAGCTCGCTGATCTCATGCTGCTTCATGGTGTGACAGCCTGCTTTTTTCCCGACATAAATGTATTCGTAGCCGGGCTTCGCATATCTCAAAAGACGCGGATCCGCCAGATAATCGCCGACGATAACATCGGCTTCTTCCAGGCAGCGCTTGCCCTTCAGTGTCAAAAGTTCCGGATCTCCCGGACCAGCTCCGATCAAATATACTTTCCCTTTTTTCATAGAAATCTCCTCGTGTTCGTTAGTGGGTAGTTCTTGGTAGGATGAGGGGTCAGACGTGACGGGTGACTGAAATACCACAGTTAGGCCCCTCGGATCTTACACCTGTTTTTAAATTTTCTGCATTTCCTCAAGCACTTCTCTTCCGCCGGCATCCAAAAGCTCTGCCGCCAGAGCCTTCCCGACAGATACGGCTTCAGAAATAGCAGCCGATCTCTCGCTGCGATAGAGTCTCTTTCCATCGGTGGAAGCGATAAATGCATGGGCCTCGATGCCGCCATCTTTCGCTGTCGCATAGATACCAGCCGGTACCTTGCAGTCCCCGCCGACTTTGGCAAGGAAGGCACGCTCCGTGGTGATACAGGAAGCCACATCGCTGTCATGCAGGAAGGAGATCAAATCCAGTGTTTCCTTGTCATCTGATCTGGCTTCGACCGCCATGACGCCCTGCCCTGCAGCCGGGATGCTTGTCTCTGTATCAATGAAAGAGCAGATGCGCTCAGCAAGGCCGAGACGCTTGAGTCCTGCTGCCGCAAGAATGATAGCATCAAAGTCGCCTTCATCCAGATGCCGGAGACGGGTCTGCACATTGCCGCGCAGGGATCTGATTTCCAGATCCGGGCGCAGGTGCAGGAGCTGCGCCTGGCGTCGGAGACTCGATGTCCCCACCTTCGCATGAAGCGGAAGCTCGTCCAGCGACCGGTATTTATTCGACACGAAGGCATCTCTGGGATCTTCTCTCTTCGTGACTGCGGCGATGGTCAGCCCTTTCGGACATTCCGCTGTCATATCCTTCAAAGAGTGAACGGCGATATCCGCCTTTCCTTCGAGCAGGATGACCTCAAGTTCTTTGATGAAAAGTCCCTTCCCCCCGATTTCAACCAGCGGACGATCGAGGATCTGGTCTCCTTTCGTGGTGACGGGGAAGAGCTCGACAGTGAGCCCCGGATGTGCTTCTTCCAAAGCATGAGCGACGTATTTCGCCTGCCAGAGAGCCAGAAGGCTTTCTCTGGTCGCGATGGTGATTTTATTTTTCAAGTGCCTGCCCCTTTCTGACATCCAGCTTGAAGAGACGGGTCACGGCTGACTTATCCGCATCTTCCCACTTGGTTCCCGCGTGTTCATTGAGGTGCATCATCGGTTCTCGAAGGATCTTGCGGACGATCATGCGGGTCATGTACTGCAGGACACGTTTATCTTCCTCTGTCAGTCCATCGATCTTAGCAAAAATATGACGCAGCTCGCGCTGACGGATCTCCTCGGCCTTATCCGAAAGAGACACCATGACCGGACGCGTGGACAGATATGTGAAGCGGTCCTCAATGGACTCTATCTCTTCCTCGATGATGCCCTTCGCACGCTCTGCCTCCCCTTCGCGGAAACGGATATTGCTCTCGACGATATCCTGCAGATCATCGATATTGTAAAGCGTCACATGGCGGATATCACCGACCGACGGCTCGATGTCGCACGGTACTGCGATATCGATGGCGACCAGCGGGCGTGTCTTTCTCTTCATCATGAGATTTCTGACATCCCATGCTTTTACGATGTACTGAGAAGCTCCGGTCGCTGTCACGATGATATCGACATCTTCAGCATGTTGGAGTGCTCCTTTGAACGGAACCGTCTCGCCATCGATCTTCTTTGCGAGTTCTTCTGCTTTCTCAATGTGACGGTTTGTCACAATGACCTTTTTGAGACCTTTGCCCTGCAGATTCTTCACCAGCAGCTCAGCCGCCTCACCTGCCCCGAAGACCATGGCAGTACGATCGTCCAAGCCGCCCAAGATCTTCTCCGCGAGTTTCACCGCTGCATAGCTGACAGATACCGCACTGTAGGAAATCTGCGTCTCCGTCCGCACACGCTTGCCCGTACGGATCGCACGGTGAAAGAGAGTATTCAGGATGGTGCGGGTCGCTTTTTCTTCGAGCGCCATCGTGTACGCCGTCTTGATCTGATTCAAGATCTGGCTCTCTCCGATGACCATGGAGTCCAGACCTGAGACCACTTCGAAAAGATGTCGGATGCAGGCTTCCCCTTCAAAATAGAAGAAATACTCATCCTTCGCCTCGCTGTTTCCGGAAAGGGCTAAAAAGAAATCGTACAGTGTTTCCTTCGCTGTCTCATCCTTGAGTACCGCATAGATCTCAGTGCGGTTACAGGTGGAAAGAACGACGGCTTCCTCGATCCCTTCCTGTTCATCCAGATGAATCAGCCCGCTTCTCGCACTGTCTGGCGAAATCGCAAACTGCTCACGAATATCTACCGGGACTGTCTTATGATTCAGCCCCAAAACGACCAACTGCATGACGTACACACTCCTCTGCTTCGTCTAATTTCCCCTGCATCACCAGATGCATGATATCTTCAGTAAAAACAGCTCTCCAGAAGGCTTCTCTGGCCTCGCTGGTGCTGATCCTTTCTTTCATTTCCACTCTCATCTTTCCCACCCGGTCCAGCCACAGGCCAAAGCCTTCGGGGATTTTCAGAGAAAGCCACTCTTTCATATACCGCGCCATCGCAGGCGAGCGGCCATTCGTAGAAACGGTGATCTGGATCCCCCCTGCATCAAAAGCAGCCGGCAGTGAGCAATTCCCCAGCGAAGGAAAATCTGCAGCATTATAAAGGAAATGGCTCTCCTTCGATGCCTGCTGCACCGCTTCTGCCACTTCCCTCACACCACAGGCTGTCACTATCAGTCCATAGGAAGAGAGATCGTCACCACGGAAAAGGTGCTTTTCCCAGTGCACCTTTTTTGCCTCGGAAAGCGCCTCGATGTCAGAAACGACTTCCGGCGCAAGGATCGTCACGTCTGCTCCCTCTGCTATTAACTTTTTCACCTTTCTAAGAGCCACATGGCCGCCGCCGATGACCAGCGCACGAAGGCCTGCCGCTTTGAGATTCACAGGATACAAAAATAATCTCCTCACCATGATCAATAAACTCTGGATCTCGTTTGCCCTGATTCATAAAAAATGATGGCAAATGACCAAATACCAGTATTTTAAATTATACAGCAAAAAGATAGCCGTCACAATAAAATAAGCCCATTAGAATATAGGGCTTGCTTTATTGTGCTTTATTATAATATATTTATTCTGAATTTATCTCTGATTATACAATATTAGAAAACCGTTCTACTGCTTTGGCAAAGCGAGCGATCGTCTCCTCGGCATCACCATGCTCGATACCATCTCGGACGCAGTGCTGAAGATGGCCTTCGAGAATGATCTGTCCCACCTTGTGCAGAGCAGACTTTGCCGCATTCACCTGGGTGATGACATCCTCGCAGGGAACGTCTTCTTCGATCATACGATCGATCGCCTGCACCTGACCAATGATCTTTCTAAGTCGGCGATGCAGATTTTCTTCATCCATACATTGTTTCATTTGATATACCTCATATATTGTACGTAACTGGCGGCCACTATCTTTAGTCACCGGATGGCGATCTGACAGTCTATCCGTCTAATGTCTATTCGCCCCTCATCTGACGTCTCAAAGCCTTCTCACTTTCCAAGCACCATGCTCTTTACCGGCTCAAAGCTCTTTCGGTGAATCGGCGTGATGCCCAGTGTCTTCAGCGCCGCAATATGCTCGGCAGTACCATAGCCTTTATTTTGGGCAAATCCATAGCCAGGATACTGCGTGTCATACTCATCCATCAGATGATCACGATACACCTTTGCCACGATGGAAGCTGCCGCAACAGAGGCACTCTTCGCATCTCCATGGATCAAGGACTCGGTCGGACAGTTGAAATGAAGCGGCATCGCATCAACAATGACCGCCTCCGGCGAGACCGTCAGATTCTTCACCGCCTGATACATCGCCATCATCGTCGCCTCATAGATATTTACAGCATCGATCTCTTCCGGCGAAAGACTGACAACAGAGACATCCAATGCGCTCTCATAAATCTTCGCTGCGATCTCTTCGCGGTGTTTCGGTGTAACCTTCTTCGAGTCATTGAGCCCCGCGCAGAACCAGTGCGGTGGGAGAATGACTGCCGCGACCGTTACCGGTCCGGCAAGCGGTCCCCGTCCCACTTCATCGATCCCGACGATATGTGTGAGTCCCTCCTGATAGAAGCGGCTCTCCACGTCATACATGGACTCCACGCGGAGACGCTCCCTGCTCTCGCGCTCGAGACGCTTCATATAGGAGCCTACAAGGGTCTTCACGCCCTTCCTCTCATCAGAAAGTATCTCCTGCAAAAGCTCTTCTGCAACATCATCCTGTGAAAGGATGGTACGGATTTCAGAAATAGTCATAGTACCTCACATGATTTTGTACTGCGATAGAGAAAAACAACAGCAAAATAAGGCTGTCAGCTTCAGGTTCTCATAAGCTCCAGAAGATCCTTCAGATGCTGCGGGAAAGTGCATCGCAAAATAAGAATACGTCGCCTTGGAATTTTCCATCGATAAAAACACATTTTCCCCAAACAGAAATCCTGGTGAAGCATTTGCGTCTTATAGAGACCGATGAACCATCGGAGCCTTCTTTCTTCCATTACTTTTGCGGAAGCGGATCCAGCGTCAGCTTCCCGAGCTTCCCGCTTCGAAAATCACGGAGGACCACCATTTCTGCGCGATCATAGTCGATGGCTCCGCCGGGGAGAAGACAACCTCTTCTCCTTCCGGCCGCCTCCAAAAGCAGCTGCGGATCCTGATGGACATCTTCGATGTCATACTTTTCCTGCAAAACCCAGGGTGCCGTTTCTGCCAGAGAAGCAAGCAGCTCCGGGACGACCTCATCGGCATTGAATACATCGCCTGCGATCGCACCTGTTGCCGCCAGCCTGAGCGCAGCGACCTGATCATCAAATTTCGGCCAGAGTACACCCGGTGTATCCAGCAGATCAAGTCCTTCAGAGAGGCGCACCCACTGTTTACCCCGGGTATGTCCCGGAGTATTCGCCGTACGCGTCGCTGCCGTGCCGGCAAGAAAGTTGATCAGCGTAGATTTTCCCACGTTCGGGATACCGAGGATCATGAGACGCACCGAGCGGCTCTTGATGCCGCGTTTTCGCCACTTCGCCAGCATCGGCTCTGCAGTCTCCCGGATCAGTGCTAGCAGCTTCTTCTTATTTTTACTATTCCCGACGCTCATGGGGACGACAGGTATATTTTTCTTCTGATAATAAGAGATCCAGCGATCCGTCGCCTTCGGATCCGCCAGATCCGCTTTATTCAGTATGACGATCCGAGGCTTGCCCTGCACCAGCTCTTCCACCATGGGGTTCGCACTCGACATCGGAATCCGGGCGTCCAAGAGTTCAGCTACGACATCCACTGCCTTTAGGTGACTTTCGATCATCCGCTTCGTCTTGGTCATATGACCGGGAAACCATTGAATTAGCATACGCACCTCCCGGATACCATACGGGGTATCCTGATAACGGTTCTATTTTAACATAAACGGGAGGTTTGGGAAACGCCGATTCCATCGTGATCCATTTTCACTCCCTAAAAAAAGCGGTCCGGGAAAGACTGATGCATCACACTATCTGTCTTTCCTGAGCCGTCTATCTTTCATTTCCTATTTCCTGTTTTTCATGACCTTTTCTACCGCCGCATCCACATCGCGACCGATATCCGTGACACTTCGAAGCACACCCTCTCTGGCACACGGGATACGCTCCCAGCCGTAAAAGCGTACCAGCGCCTGATAGGCATCATGACACTTCCTGAGGTAGTCCAAATGCTGCTCATGGATATCCATCGAACCGCCCTCGGCAGCCCGGGCTTTTACCAGCGCTTCAGACATTCTAAGAGGAATATCTAAAAGGATGACAAGATCCGGACGCGGCAGCTCCAGCTCTTCGTACTCGGTCTTTTCCAACCAGGAGAGGAACTGCGTCCGCTCTTCCTCGTCATCATACTTTGTCATCTGATGTACCATATTGCTTGTGGTGTAGCGATCGGCAATAATGATGCCGCCTTTCTCATAGAAATCCTTCCACTTCATGCGATATGAGGCGAAACGATCGACCGCGTAGAAAAGAGAAGCGGCATAGGGATTCACATCGCCGGGATCCGCCCCAAAGTCACCTTTGAGGTACATCTTTACCAAGGCCGACGAGTCGCTCGCATAATCGGGGAAGGAAATATGCATGACATCCTTCCCAGCTTCTTTCAGTTTCTTTTCCAAAAGGGCCGACTGGGTCGCCTTTCCGCTGCCGTCAATGCCCTCCAGAACTATCAATGTGCCATGTGTCATAGTTGCGTCCTTTGTATACGAATCATTTTTCGATGATAGCAGACCGGGATCAGGACTTCGCAGAGCAGTCGGATACGAAAGCACCACGCCCCGCTTTCCCCGATGATCGTCATGCAGGAAAAATGTCCCATGTCTTGCAAGCAATGAAGTGAAAATAAAGTCTGAGATCCAGTCTCTCCGGCTGCCTTCTCTTCTACATTTTCCCATGTCCCCACGGAAAAAGCAACAGCCCACGGCTGTTGCTTTTGAATCGCTATTCCTATTTCTTCTTTTTGGGGTTGAACGCATTCATCGCGTGATCGACACCGTGCGCCAAGGCGTCCTCGATGGAGTCAGCGGTATGAATCTTCGCCGCCTCGATAAGCTCGATATCTTCCCCGTAAGGGCGCTGCAGGACATGCTCGATGACGGTGTGCCCGTCCTTTGGATGGCCCACACCGATGCGGAAGCGATTGAACGCCTCACTCCCGAGACAAGCAATGAGGGACTTGATCCCATTATGCCCGCCTGCCGATCCCTTTTTACGAATGCGTGTCTTTCCCGGCGGCAGGTCAAGGTCATCGCAGATGATGAAAATATCATCCAGATCCACCTTGTAGTACTTGGCGATCGCGCCGACCGCTTCGCCGGAAAGGTTCATATACGTCAGCGGCTTCACAAGAAGAACCTTCTCTCCGCCCACGATGACGGTGGCAATGTCGGCTTTCATGTCCTTCTTCCAGCTGGCGACCTTCCAGCGATCCGCCAGAATGTCGATCACATCGAAGCCCATGTTGTGCCGCGTATGCTCATATTCCTTTCCCGGATTTCCCAGGCCTGCAATGATCTTCATTATTTATCAAAGAGGGAGCTGACGGAAGCGTCGTGGAAGATACGGAGGATGGCTTCGCCAAGAAGCGGAGCAATAGAAAGCTGGGTCAGCTTGCTGCCAAGGCCTTCCACTTTTTCTTTTTCAACCGGCAGAGAATTGGTGACGATGAGTTCCTTGATATTGGATTTACTGATTCTTTCCGTAGCCGGATCGGTCAGTACCGGATGGCAGACGGCTGCATAGACATCTCTTGCACCGGCTTCTGCAAGGGCTTTGGCCCCTTCACAGAGAGAGCCTGCGGTATCTACAATATCATCGACGACGAAGCAGTTTCTGTCCTTCACATCACCGATAATGTTCATGACCTTGGCTACACCCGGTTCCGGACGACGTTTTTCAATGATGGCAATCGGAGCACCGACACGGTCAGCCAGCTCTCTTGCACGGGTAACGCCGCCGAGGTCCGGAGAAACGATGGTGAGGTTTTCCAGGTTCTTGGATTTTACATAGTCTGCGAGCAGAGATGCAGACATGAGGTGGTCTACAGGGACATTGAAGAATCCCTGAATCTGTCCTGCGTGCAGATCCATGGTCACTACACGGGTCGCACCGGCTGCCGACATCAGGTCAGCGACCAGCTTGGAGGAAATCGGTTCACGGCCGCGAGTCTTGCGGTCCTGACGTGCATAGCCATAGTAAGGTACTACACAGGTGATATGACGGGCAGATGCTCTCTTCAGTGCGTCAATCATGATGAGCATTTCCATCAGATTGTCATTAACCGGTGCGCCGGTCGGCTGAATGATGAAGCAGTCTTTGCCGCGGACACTTTCATTGATCATCACCTGAATTTCACCATTGTTGAATTTGCCGCAGATGGCTTTTCCAAGCGGAACTCCGATGTAGTCGGAAATTTCCTTTGCCAGTGCGGGGTGAGAATTCCCTGTAAAAATTTTCAATTTAGAAGTGTCTTCCATGTCCATTTTGCTGCCTCTCCCTTTCCTTTCATTTCTTTGAAAGTTGTAAAATGTATTTTCTGCCGCCGGAGCGTCACTCCCTTTTGCCCCGGCAGGCATATTGCTTCTATATTATACCAATCCTTTGCAAAAATGCCAAAAAAAGTTTGATGATCGCCTGAAAACCGCCAGTGCAGGGGGCAAAGGCTCCACAGGATCGCAGGACGAAACATCGAAAACGCCGCAACGTTTTGATGGAAAAGATATCAAACCATTTGATGCAGCGAACGCCTAGAGGGCGTCATATAGTTTCCCTTTGACCGCAGAACCGGTAAAACCCGGGATCCGTTAATCTTTATACGTATTCTCGTCGACCCAGCCTTCGATATTTCTCTGCTTCGCTCTCGCGACCGAAAGAGCTTTTGCCGGGACATCCTTTGTGATGGTGGAGCCGGCGGCAGTGAAGGCTCTCTCTCCGATATGGACAGGAGCGACCAGGTTTGTATTGCATCCGATGAAGGCATGGTCATCAATGGTGCAGCGATGCTTGTCCTTCCCGTCAAAATTAACAGTCACTGTACCACATCCGAAATTGACATTCTTGCCGAGATCCGAATCTCCGCAGTAGATGAGATGCGGCAGCTTCGTGCCATCGCCCACATTGGAATTCTTGACTTCGACGAAATTACCGATCTTCACATGGTCATGCAGTACCGTATTCGGACGGAGATGGACGAAAGGCCCGATCTCGTCATAGCTGCCAATGCTGCATTCATGACCGTACACGCGGTTCAGATGCGTGAAATCACCGCAGTGTACATCGGCCAGCTGGGTATCCGGTCCGATCTCGCAGTGCTTGCCGATGACTGTCTTCCCCTGAAGCATAGTCCCCGGCAGCAGCACGGTATCACAGCCGACTTCGACATCCTGCTCGATATAGGTATGCTCCGGGTCAATGATGCTGACACCGGAAGCCATAAGCTCTTCTGCTTTGCGAAGGCGCAGGATGCGGTCAGCGGCTGCGAGCTGGATGCGGGAATTCACCCCCATCGTCTCATCGGCATCGTCCGCTGCGACCGGAACGACCTTGAGGCCTTCTTTGATCATGATCCCGAAAACATCCGTCAGATAGTACTCACCCTGCGCATTTTTGTTGTCGATCTTTTCGAGTGCATCGAGCAGGGCGCCCACCTGGAAGACATACGTGCCTGTATTGATCTCATGGACGGCGAGCTGTTCCGGCGTGCCATCCTTCTGTTCTACAATGCATGTCATGTGTCCCGCTTCATCACGGAGCACACGTCCATAGCCGAAAGGATCATCAAGGATCGCGGTCAGCACCGAAGCAGCCGCGCCCTCCTCCCTGCAGGTCTTTGCCAGATGCGCGATCGTCTCCGCGCGCAGCAGCGGCGTATCCCCGCAGATGACCAGCACATAGCTGTCTCTGTCTTTTTCAAATTCCGGCACCGCCTGCATAACAGCGTGGCCGGTCCCAAGCTGCTCCTCCTGATGGACAAAGGACACCTCTTGATTTCCAAGATATTCTCTTACCAGATGTTCCTTGAAGCCGGTGATCACAACCTGATGATCCGAGCCCGCTTCTCGCACGAGGCGGATGACCTGCTCGACCATCGGTACTCCGCATACGCGGTGCAGCACCTTTGGAAATTCAGACTTCATGCGTGTGCCCTGTCCGGCAGCTAAAATAACGGCGGTAAATTCTGCCATAGTTTCCTCCTATAGAAATCCCATTTCATATCAAGCAATGGGAGCGGCGTATCCGTTCCCCCTGTTTTTTTCAGATAAATAGCAGGCTTTTTATCGAAAACCTGTAAGTTTTATTGTAGCAAAACAGAGGGTGCATCGCAAGGGAAAAACAGGGATCCGTGCTTTGAAATGGGAAATGTTGGTTTTCTGAAACCGTGCAGATGGCATGCTTCCCGTTCCGTCATGACTAGGCTCGGGATGCTAAGAGCGAAAAAGTCTATCAGCACTTCATTTTTGCCGCCCACTTGGATCCATGAGAACCTGCTTAGCCTTAAACGTCAAACAAGAAGGGCCATGACAAGGTGTCATGGCCCTTCTTACTCAGATTTTATCAATGAAAGCGTCTCATCTTATGAGTGAGGCTGCCATTGCCGTAGATGGAATCTGCATCCAGATCTTCTTCGATACGGAGGAGCTGGTTGTACTTAGCTACACGTTCGCTTCTTGCCGGAGCGCCGGTCTTGATCTGGCCAGCGTTCAGAGCGACGGCAATGTCTGCGATGGTGGTATCTGCGGTTTCACCAGAACGGTGGGAAATGACAGCGGTATAGCCTGCGCGCTGTGCCATCTGTACCGCTTCGAAGGTTTCGGTCAGGGTGCCGATCTGGTTCAGCTTGATCAGAATGGAATTCGCTACACCCATGTGAATGCCCTTGGAAAGGCGTTTGGTATTGGTGACGAAGAGATCATCGCCGACGAGCTGGACTTTGCTGCCGAGGCGGTCGGTCAGTTTCTTCCAACCTTCCCAGTCTTCTTCTCCGAGTCCGTCTTCAATGGAGATGATCGGGTACTGATCGATCAGGTGTTCATAAAAGTCGATCATTTCCTCTGCGGTCTTGGCTGCGTGATCCCCAACGAGGTGGTAGAGGCCGTCATCTCCTAAAAGTTCGGAAGCTGCGACATCGGTGGAAAGGACGATGTCCTTGCCTGCGGTGTAGCCGGCTTTTTCGATGGCTTCGCAAATGACTTCCATCGCAGCTTCATTGGACGGAAGGTCCGGTGCAAAGCCGCCTTCATCACCGATTGCGGTGGAAAGACCCTTGGCTTTCAGTACATTTTTCAGGGCATGGTAGACTTCCGCACACATGCGGAGAGCTTCTCTGAAATTCGGTGCGCCGACCGGCATGATCATGCTTTCCTGGATATCGACGTTGTTGTCTGCATGTGCGCCGCCATTCATGATGTTCATCATTGGTACCGGCAGGTTGTGTGCGTTCACGCCGCCGAGATACTGGTACAGCGGAAGGCCGGCAGACTGAGCTGCTGCATGAGCGGCAGCGAGGGAGACGCCGAGAATCGCATTTGCGCCAAGGCGGCTTTTATTTTCGGTGCCGTCGAGGTTAATCAGGATGTGGTCAAGACCTCTCTGGTCGCTGGCATCCCAGCCAAGGACCGCATCGGCGATTTCGCCGTTGACGTTGTTCACAGCCTGCAGCACGCCTTTGCCGTCATAACGGTCCTTATCGCCGTCACGGAGCTCTGTGGCTTCGAACATGCCGGTGGATGCGCCAGACGGTACAGCGGCTCTGGCGAAGGTGCCGTCTTCGAGCTGCATATCGACTTCGACAGTCGGGTTTCCACGGGAATCCAAAATTTCTCTTGCGTGCAGATCAGTAATTGCTGCCATTGTTCTTACTCCTTTGGTTTTTGCGTTTCAAGGAAACACTAATTAAATCGTTGTCCGACTTGGCTCTTGCATTTTCATGCAAGGCGAGGAATAAGCCGCCGCGAATAGCAAGCTATTTAAGGCGGGTTATGACGAAGTATTGTATGAAAATACATGCCAAGTCGGGCTCTGCGATTAAATCAGCGTTTCCTTATGTATAGTTCATGAAACCGGAAATCTCATAAGTATAAATGAGAGCGAATCCCTTTAGAACCATCAGGACCCGCTGCCCCTATTTCTCTTATTTTCCAGCCTTTTCATAAATACTGAGGAAATCCTCGGGTTTGAGGCTTGCGCCGCCAATGAGAGCTCCGTCAATATCTTTTTCTTTGAGGAAATCAGCGATATTTTCACTCTTGACGGAACCACCGTAGAGGATGCGGATATCGGAGGCGGCTTTCTTGCCTGCGATGTCCTTCACCGTCTCACGGATGAAGGCACAGACCGCTTCAGCATCTTCGGCTGTCGCAGCCGCTCCGCTGCCGATAGCCCAGATAGGCTCATAGGCGATGACAAGAGAGCCCACATCCTTCTTATCGATGCCCCAAAGTGCACTGCGGATCTCTGAAGCGATACGCTCCTCGGTCTGACCATTCTTTCTCTCATCTGCTGTTTCGCCGACGCAAAGGATCGGTGTCATGCCATGTTCCTTGACGGCCTTCACCTTGCGCGCGATGAATTCATCGCTCTCGCCTAGGATCTCACGGCGCTCCGAATGACCGCAGATGACATAGCTGCAGCCGAGGCCTTTCAGCATGGCCGGAGATATCTCTCCGGTGAATGCGCCCTTTTCTTCCGGGTAGACATTCTGCGCGCCCCAACGGACCGAGGTACGGGCGAGGAAGAAATTCGTCAGCGGCAGGTCAGTGAACGGCGGGCAGATGAGCATTTCCACGCCCTCTTTCTTCTGCAGTTTGAAATGCTTGAAGAAGGCCTCCGCCTCTTCGACCGTGCAGTTCATTTTCCAGTTTCCTGCGATTAGGATCTGTCTCACGGGGATCACTCCTTATCCGCCAGGATAGTTACGCCCGGTAGGACCATGCCTTCGAGCATTTCCAGTGAAGCGCCGCCGCCGGTAGAGACGTGGGAGAATTTGTCTCCGAGCCCAAGCTCATCGACGACAGAGGCTGATTCACCGCCGCCGATGACGGTGGTCGCATCAAGATCAGCCATCGCTCTTGCGATGGTGAAGGTGCCTTTCGAGAATGGTTTCATTTCAAAGACGCCCATCGGCCCATTCCATACGACAGTCTTCATCTTTTTCAAAGTTTCCACATAGAGTTCGATGGTCTTCGGCCCGATATCGAGCGCCATCCATGGGTCCTGGAATTCTTCTTTGGAGAGGACCTTGGTATTCGCATCTTCCGCGAAGGCATCGCCTGCCATGAAGTCGACCGGCAGCATGATCTCGCTGCCCATATCATGGGCCTTCTTCATGAGGTTTCTGGCGAGATCGAAACGATCCTTGTCCTGCAGGGATTTGCCCATGTCGTAGCCTTCCGCTGCGACGAAGGTATTCGCCATGCCGCCGCCGATCAGGATGACATCGGCTTTTTCCATCAGATTCGCGATGACCTGGATCTTGTCGCTGATCTTCGCGCCGCCGATAATGGCAGCGAACGGACGCTCCGGCTTTTCGATAACGCCGTCAAGGAAATCGATCTCCTTCTTGAGAAGCAGTCCGGATACCATCGGCATCAGTTTGCCGACACCGGCAATGGATGCATGACTTCTATGCGATACACCGAATGCGTCATTGACCGCCAGGTCGCAGCCTTCGACCAGAGCTTTTGCAAAGGCCGGATCATTCTTTTCTTCTTCTTTATGAAAACGAAGATTTTCAAGGAGAAGGACTTCGCCCGGTGCGAGAGCCGCTTTCTTCTCCTTTGCTTCTTCGCCGATGCAGTCAGAGGCGAATTTCACATCCATGTGCAACAGTTCGGAAAGGCGCTTAGCGACCGGCGCAAGAGACAGGTCCGGCTTCACTTCGCCCTTTGGACGGCCCATATGGCTCGCAATGACGAGGGCAGCCCCATGGTCAAGAAGCCAGCGCAGCGTCGGCAGGGTCGCCACGATGCGGCGGTCATCGGTGATATGACCTTCCTTGTCATGCGGCACATTGTAGTCCACACGGATATATATGGTCTTGCCTTCCGGTTTCAAATCATAAATGGTCTGCTTATTCATTCTTACAGTCCTTTCGATGCGACGAAT
This sequence comes from Dialister sp., assembly GCA_021633965.1. GTDB lineage: Bacteria > Bacillota > Negativicutes > Veillonellales > Dialisteraceae > Dialister. The sequence goes on along the minus strand of JAJWRZ010000003.1, from coordinate 7,104 downwards.
TTGACGAGGTCGATGATTCTCATGGAGTAGCCCCATTCGTTATCATACCAGGCAATGACTTTGACCAGATTTCCTTCCATGACCATGGTGAGCAGGCTGTCAACGGTGGAGCTGACATCCGTGGTCTTGAAATCGGAAGAAACGAGCGGTTCATCGGTGTAGGCGAGGATGCCTTTCAATTCACCTTCTGCCGCCGCTTTAAGTGCTGCATTGATCTCTTCCTTCGTAGCCGGCTTTTCGATCTCAGCGACGAGGTCGACCAGGGATACATCCGGGGTCGGTACGCGGATCGCGAGGCCATTCAGCTTGCCCTTGAGTTCCGGAATGACGATGCCGATGGCTTTGGCTGCACCCGTGGAAGTCGGGATGATATTTTCCGCTGCCGCTCTGCCGCGTCTGGCATCCTTTTTGTGTGCCTTTTCCAGGATCGCCTGGTCATTCGTGTAGGAATGAACCGTGGTCATCAGGCCGCGGACGATGTGGAATTTTTCATTCAGCACTTTGACCACCGGAGCGAGGCAGTTCGTGGTGCAGGAGGCATTGGAAAAGATATTGTCCGTTTCCGGATCGTAGGTGTTTTCATTGACGCCCATCACGATGGTCGCATCATCATCCTTGCCCGGCGCAGTGATGATGACCTTCTTCACAGTGCCTTTGATGTGCTTGCCGGCACTTTCTTTATCTTTCAGCTTGCCGGTGGATTCGACGACGATCTCGACGCCGTACTTGCTCCAGTCCAGATGTTCCGGATCGCGGTCAGAGAAAACATGGACTCTCTTGCCATCAATGATGAGATCATCGCCATCGATCTTGACGTCCTTGCCAAGTCGGCCATGGACAGTATCATATTTCAGAAGATACTCTGCAGTTTCCACGCCGCTCGGGTTATTGATAGCGACCACTTCCAGATCATCTCTATCCAGAAGTCCGCGGAATACCAGTCTGCCAATTCTGCCAAAACCATTGATACCGATCTTTGTCATCTTATATACCCTCCTGTAACTGAACCTGCTTTTGAAGCAGCTCTTCTGAGGCGCCGCGCAGAGAAACCTCTTCACCGACAGCCTAAAACATGCGGGCTCGATGGGATATCTTCTTTCGAACCGCCCGCACTGTAAAACCGATACAAAAACCTCCCGCCCGCTTCCATTTCCCTTGCTCAATACAGAAGAAATCGGGCGAAACATTACGACTACAGTATATCACGCCGGCTTTAATACTACAATATCTCTTGCGAGATTTCTATTTAAGTATACTCTTTTAAGTAAAAAGAGTGTCAATTAAATCTCAAAATGCCTGCAGGCACCTTGTCAGGTTGAGAAGCTGCGGACCTCACCCCATCGGCTTTCGTTGATCGCGCCGCGATAAGGCGTGATGGGTCGGGGCATGTATCAAAGGCCCTCTTCCGCTGTACTGTCACCGTCAGCGAAGGCTGCGACCAGTGCATTTCACTATCCCATTTCCAAGGAAGCTGTCGAGCTTTCCAAACCCGTTCAGCCTGATTTTCTTCCTTTCTTTCCAAAAACGCATCGACCTTTTCATTTCGATGACTTTTTTGAAAGAATTTACCGTTTCTACATTCCATTGTTAGAAAGAAACGGCTATAATATGCATAGACAGAATGAAATAGATAAATATGTTTCTCCTCCCGATCATCGGTTCTTTCAATCGTTATGAGGTCTTACTCTTGTCTTTCAATATGGCAAGAGACCCTCTGTGCCGATCAGGGAGCAGCCGTTACCTTCACTTCCCACTTTTCCCGAAAGGAGTACCCTCTATGTCCTGGAATACAAAAATCACAAAACTCTTAGGTATCGACTATCCGATCATTCAGGGCGGCATGGCCTACATTTCTGACGGTGTCCTCGCTGCTGCCATGAATCATGCCGGGTGCGCCGGCGTCATCGGAAGCGGCGGCTTCTCTGTCGATGAGATCCGTGACCACATCCGTCAGGCGAAGGACATCTTAGGCCCGGGCAAATGCTTCGGTGTGAACCTCATGCTGCAGATGCCGAATAAAGATGATGTCGCGCAGCTCATCTGCGATGAGAAAGTCCCCTTCGTCACCATCGGCGCCGGAAACCCTGTCCCCTATTTCGACCCCTTCCATCATGCCGGCGTGAAATGCATCCCCGTCGTGCCGAATGTCAAACTCGCCCATCGCGTACAGGACGCAGGCGCCGATGCCATCGTCGTCGAAGGCATGGAAGCCGGCGGCCATGACGGCAAGATCACCCTCATGGCTCTTCTCGAAAACGTCCTCCCCGAGATCGAGATCCCGGTCGTCGCAGCCGGCGGCATCGTAGACGGACGTGCTGTCGCTGCGGCTCTCCTCATGGGTGCCTCGGGTGTGCAGATGGGCACGCGTTTCCTTCTCTCCAAAGAATGCCGCCTCCACCCGAATGCAAAACAAGCCATCATCGACGCTGCCGACACCGACTCCGTCGTGACAGGCTTCACTACCCGAGATACCGTCCGCGGCCTTAGAAATCCATTCTCTGAAAAATACCTGAGGCTCGAATACAGCGGTGCAGCGCAGTCCGAGCTCACCGCCCTCGCCGCTGGAACGAACCGCAAAGCCGTCATCGACGGTGACACAGAGAACGGCTTCGTCTTAGCCGGCATGTCCCTCACCCACCTCACGAAAGTACAGCCCGTGCAGGAAATCGTAGAAGAACTCGTGAGTGAAGCAGAAAGAAGACTCGCCGCAGCACCGAAATTGATTTAAGGAAATGTTGATCAAATCACTGCATCTGATTTTACATGCATTTGAAAGCCCCCATCGACATCGTCGACGGGGGCTTTTCAGGCGCCTCACATCACAGGAATACCGTTTACCAACATATCCTATTTTCTAAAAACAAAAAGATGCTCATGCGCGATGAGAAGGAAATTATATTTCACACTGTTCGTCTTCCAAAATCCTGTCGCGCGGCAGTTGTGCTGGGTCTTCACGATGAGCTCTTTCAGTGTGAAACCGGCGGCTAGAAAGCGCTCCATGACTTGGAAGCTGAGGGGGATCATACAGCCCTTCTGCCTCATATCCCCCATGAGGACGGCGCAGAATTTGTCTTTCTTCAAAACACGATAGCTTTCCCCTGCCACCTTCTCCATTTCTGCAAGGAACGCCTCGCCCCTCAAGTGGGAGAGGTCACCCGCGAGATCTTCGCTGTAGCGGATGATATCCGCATACGGCGGGTGCGTGCAAATGAAGTCTATCGAGGCATCGGGAAGAAAATCCAAATGCCTCGCATCGCCTTCCCGGATGATGATTTTCCCCGCATTTTCGAAGGAGAAATCGCATTTCTCATGGCACCTGGAGAGCGCTGCGGGATTCACATCGAGGCCGATGCAGTTCCTATGAAGGAGCTTCGCTTCGACAAGCGTCGTCCCGCCGCCGGCAAACTGGTCGAGCACCCAGTCGCCTTCTTTGGAGTAGCGAAGGAGAAGATTTCTGGGAATGTAGGGGGACCAGTTGCCACGATATTTCGCATCATGCGTCGCCCAGTTCCCGCGCTCGGGAAAATCCCAGACAGTATTCATCTCGAGTTCGAAGTTTTCGGGCTCCCATTTGATCTTTTTCATGCAGCGCCTCGCTTCCTCAGCTCGTCCAGCACTCCATTTTCCAAGTCTTGAATGTTGTACACCGTATCCAATACATCAAATGTTTCTCGCAGATTTCCTCTGGCGCTCCGCCAACCTTTTCCATCAGTAAACCACAAAAAGGTCACACCGCGGATGGTTTTCACCTCATTGGCAATGGTCTTATAACTACGCGCAGTCTCATTCAGTTTAGACCCACCGCTTGTGTAAAAGTTTGTTTCGATCACATATAGCTGGTCAGGCATTTTGATCACATAGTCAAATCGCTTCTCAGCTTTCCCATCATTGGAAATGGCAGATAAATCAATCCCCCATTTCTGATGAATTTTAGTGATCGTCATTTCTTTGAAATACGTCTCATCTCTTCGAAATCCCGCCTTCTGAATGAATTTTTCTACAAGATCTTCCATCAGATGTCCGCCTCGGTTCTTTCTCCCATTTGAGTCAAGCCCTGTTTCCACCCCCGTCACATAATCCAGCAGATTGCGAATGTGGTGATTCTGCATCAACTGAAAAAGTCCAGTCTTTCGCATGAATGTCTTGTACTGCTCGATGGTATCGCTCATCTTCTTAAAATGATACGTAAATGCGCCATCCTCATCCATCGCATAGATTTCGTTGCTTCGAACAGCCAAAAGAATCGGGATACACTTCAGCGTCTCCGGATATCGGGTTACAATTTTTTCGAAGTCGGCTTCTATCTGCTTTGATCCAATGAGTGAATTCAGTATATTCAGCTCCACCTTTACATCTGCTATATTTCGATAAATCTTATCGAAATCAATGTAGTACTGATAGCTGGCGATGCTATCTCGGAAGGAGGCTAACCATACATCGAAATCTCGTCTCATTCCGACCACCCCTTCCAACCATACGATATCAGCACCTCGTTGATCTTTCCCCGCTTCGTTCCTTGGCTGTTCACACTACGGGACGCCCGTACCGTGACAAGGTCATACTCTTTATATAACTCGCGAATTTCAGGGCAGTCTGAATTCGACTGCAGGAATGGAATGCCACGCGAGCGAAGGGCATCACACGCTTCCTTCAGTGCCACCTGCTCCTCGTAGCCGAAACCCTGCTCCGTATAGCTCGTAAAGGAAGAGGACGATGAAATCGGCATGTACGGCGGGTCCAGATACACGAAGTCCCCGGGACGCGTCTCCTCCAGGATATCGCGGTAGTCGCGGTTCTCTATCCGGATATCTTTCTCCCGGAAATAGACGGACACCACGCGAAGCATCTCTGCATTCACGATATTCGGATGTTTGTAGCGTCCGAAAGGCACGTTAAACTGCCCCTTCGAATTCACTCGAAAGAGCCCGTTGTAACATGTCTTATTCAGATACAGAAATCGCGCCGCCCGCTCGACCGCGGAAAGCCTATGGTAGCTTTCTGCCCGGTCCCAGCTGCGCACTTCATAGTAATACTCCTTGCTGTTCTGCTCCGCATGATATGCCAGACAGGAAATCAATGCCTCCACATCTTCCTTGATGACGCGGTAAACATTGATCAAATCCCTATTGTAATCATTGATGACAGCTTTGTCCGGCAGCAGGGAGAAGAAGACAGCACCCCCCCCGAAAAAAGGTTCGACATATCGTGTGTAAGGGACGGTTTCCACGCGAGGCAGGATCTCACACAGCAGCTGCCGCTTGCCACCCACCCATTTCAATACCGGACCAATCACTTGACTTTCTCTCATAGCTTCTCCTTTCAGAAATAGAATATTTTCGATCTATTGTACTATTGATCTCTGCTATGAGTCAACGCAAAAAGCCCCTTCCCATTCGGGAAGGGGCTGGTGGCGGGTGACTTGTTACTGGTAGCTAGGAATTAGTGGCTAGGGATTAGGTTTGCGATACGAGAAAATCGCTAGTCTCAAACCTCCGCGGCGCTTCTGTTTTTTATGCGCCGTACCACCATTTCTCATTTCTCATTTCTAATTTCTAATTCAATCAAGGCTTTCGCGCACAATCAAGGAACGGCACACACCATGAGCTAACGCTGAACTTGAAGCGATGTTACCACGTCTGTGAATCAGTGGTAACATCGCTTTCTATTATCTGTTATGTCCGAAGAATGTTTTCGCGACTTCAGGGAATGAGATGTAGCTCAGGAGGTCTTCCATGGAGGCATTCGGATAGCCGTCTTCAGCGAGGCGTTTCCGATAGGTATCGATCGCAGGCGGGATCATATCCGCCGGACGGCAGGTGATGGGCTCCTGATTTCCGATGGCTAGGCGTTTCACTTCCGGATCGATGGGCCCCGGTGTGCGGCCATACTTCCCCGCGACGAGGTTTCTGACTTCCTGCGGAATCATCTTGTAGCGTCCGAGGACGACATTCATGACGGCCATGGTGCCGACGATCTGGCTCGTCGGGGTGACGAGCGGCGGGTATCCGAGTTCTTTTCTGACACGCGGCATTTCAGAGAGAAGCGCATCGTATTCATCAGCGACGCCCATTTCTTTCATCTGGTTCAGAAGATTCGACAGCATACCGCCCGGGATCTGGGAAGAGAGGATCTTGGGGTCGATGGAAATATTCGTATTCAGATGGAAATCTTCTTCCAAGTCTTTTTTGACGCGCTTGAAATAATCCGCCACTTCGCCCAGTCGTTCCAGATCCAACCCGGTATCGTAGTCTGTCCCCTTGAGGGCTGCCACGATGGACTCGGTGCAAGGCTGGCTGGACGCACAGGAGAAGGGCGAAATCGCGGTGTCGATGATGTCGACGCCGGCTTCGATGGCTTTGAGATAGGTCATATCGCCCAGTGCTGAGGTGAAATGGGTGTGAAGCTCGATGGGGATGTGGATTTCTTTTTTCAGTGCCTGAATGAGCTTGTAGGCATTGTACGGGAGAAGGAGTCCCGCCATGTCTTTGATGCAGATGGAGTCGGCACCCATTTCTACGAGTTCCTTCCCCAGCTTCACAAAGTCCTCGTCTTTGTGATAGGGACTCACGGTGTAGACGATGCAGCCCTGGGCATGCGCGCCGGCTTCCTTGGTTGCACGCATGGCGGTCTCCAGATTTCTCGTATCATTCAGTGCATCGAAGATACGAATGATGGAAACGCCGTTATCCACGGACCGCATGATGAATTCACGGACTACGTCATCTGCCATGGGCTGATAGCCGAGAAGGTTCTGCCCGCGAAGCAGCATCTGGATCGGGGTTTTGAGATTCTTTTTGAGAAGACGGAGCCGCTGCCAGGGGTCTTCATTCAGAAAACGCAGGCAGACGTCAAAGGTCGCCCCGCCCCACGCTTCGATGGCATGGTAACCGATGCTGTCCATTTTCTCAAGGATCGGCAACATATCGACGATGCGCATGCGGGTCGCCGCCAGAGACTGCTGTCCATCGCGCAATACCGTTTCTGTGATTTTCACTGATTTCTTAGCCATAGTGATACTCCATTCTTGTGCTTGTCACAACGTGCATTCATGTTGTCATGAATATAACACGGCTAAGAAAATAAATGAAATTTATAACGTTAATG
>JAJWRZ010000141.1:0-5004 GCA_021633965.1 Dialister sp. | reverse complement strand
CAAAGTAAAAAGGGGCTGTGAAGAAATGAGGATTCATTTCTTCACAGCCCCTTTTGTTCAGGTTGTCAGATGAAATAAATTATTTGTTTTCGATCAGTTTCAGGTCGACAGCAATATTCTTTTCGACGTTTTCACCCTTAGCAAGCTTCAGAGCAGCATCGACGCCGATCTCGCCCATCTTGTCTGGCTGCTGAGCGATGGTAGCTGCCATGGTGCCGTCTTTGACTGCTTTCACGCCGTCATCCGTGCCGTCGAAGCCGATGATGAAGATCTGCTTGTTGGCAGCTTTGGCAGCGGAGATAGCGCCGAGAGCCATTTCATCGTTCTGTGCGAAGATGGCTTTGACATCCGGGTTTGCCTGGAGGATATTTTCAGAAACGGTCAGGCCCTGGCTGCGATCGAAGTTTGCGCTCTGTTTTGCGAGGACTTTCAGTTTCTTGTCAGCGATGCTATGGAAGCCCTGGCCGCGTTCACGGGAAGCGGATGCGCCCGGGATACCTTCGAGTTCAGCGACCGGAGTGCCTTCGCCGAGTTTAGAAACGATGTATTCTGCTGCCATTTCGCCGCCCTTGATGTTGTTGGAAGCGATGTGTACAGCGACTTCGCCCTTGTCAGAAGCACGGTCAATGGTGATGACCGGGATCTTGGCTTTATTGGCTGCAAGGACAGAGTTGGATACTGCTGCGGAGTCTACCGGATTCACGATGAGGACGCTGATATTGCCCTGGAGCAGGTCAGCGATATCATTGGACTGTTTTGCCGGATCATTCTGTGCATCGACGATCTTGACATTCACGCCAGCCTTTTCAGCAGCTGCTTTGACGCTGTTTGCCATGGTGACGAAGAATGGGTTGTTCTGCGTGGAAACAGAGAAGCCGATGGTGACTTTCTTCGCGCCGGAAGCAGCAGAAGAGTCGGCTTTCTTATCAGAGCCGCCACAACCAGCAGCAGAGATGAGTGCTGCGCCAATGAGAGCTGTTAATGCGATTTTCTTAAACAAAATGTTTTCCTCCTTAGTTCTTCTTGCGATCCATCAGGACGGCAAGCAAAATAACTACGCCTTTGACAACCTGCTGATAGAAGCTGGACACATTCAAAATGTTCAGACCATTATTCAAGGTACCGATGATGAGAGCACCGATGAGCGTGCCAGAAATACGGCCTTTGCCGCCTGCGAGCGAGGTACCCCCGAGGACGACAGCTGCGATAGCATCCAGCTCATAGCCCATGCCGGCTGTCGGCTGCGCACTGTTCAGGCGTGCAGTCAGGATAGCGCCGGCGATAGCACAAAGGCATCCAGTCAAAGCATACGCAAAAATCTTGATTCTGTCAATCTTAATCCCGGAAATATAGGAAACTTTTTCATTCCCGCCGACCGCATAGGTCTGACGGCCAAGCGGCGTCTTCTTCAGGATGAAGAAAAGGATCAGGAAGGCGATGAGCATCACGATGGCCGGGACCGGGACTTCCATGATGAAGCCCTGACCGAAGCCGGTAAAGAAAGGATCATCCGAAAGGCCGGAGATCGGATTACCATTCGTATAGACGAGCGTCGCGCCGCGATAGATGGTCATGGTAGCGAGCGTTGCAATGAAAGGAGCGACCTTTCCGTAGGAAATGATGACACCATTCACCGTGCCGAGCAGGATACCGATGAAAGCAGAGAAAAGGATCGCGAGCTCCGGATTCGTCCCTTTGGCGATCATGCTCGCCATGAGCGCGGAAGACAGCGCGAGGATCGAGCCGACGGAGAGATCGATGCCGCCGGTCAGGATGACGAAGGTCATACCAAAGGCAATGAGCGCATTGATAGAGATCTGACGAGCCAGATTTTTCAGGTTCGACGGATCGATGAAGCTGTCATTCAAAGCCGCGATAACGATAAAGAGGACAATGAGACCAATGAGCGGCCCCATTTCTCTCACAAGATTTTTAACTTTTTCGGAATTCATGCTTACTCTCCTCCGGTAGCCAATGTCATAATACGTGTCTGTGTCGCATCTTTATGATCGATGATGCCCGCCAGATGTCCTTCGTGGATGACCATGATACGGTCGCTCATGCCGATGACTTCCGGCAGTTCAGAAGAAACCATGATGATCGATACGCCTTGGGCGGTCAGTTCATTCATCAGGTCATAGATATCCTTTTTCGCACCGATATCGATGCCGCGGGTCGGTTCATCCAGGATGAGCAGCTTCGGATGCATGCCCACCCACTTCGCGATGACGACCTTCTGCTGGTTGCCGCCAGAGAGAGCGCTCGCCGGAAGCTCGATGGTCTGTGTCTTGACGCCGAGCTTGTGCGATAACGTATCTGCGAAACCGAATTCTTCCTTGTCATTGATGACGCCGCTCTTGGCGAGAGCATTCACGCTTGGGAGTGCAATATTTTTCTTGATCGAAAAATCCAGAATGAGCCCTTCCGTCTTACGGTTCTCTGTAATGAAGCCGAAGCCGAGCTTGATGGCATCGAGCGGCTTTTTGATCTTGATCTCCTTACCGGAGAGGTAGAGCTTGCCTTCCTTGTGCGGATCCACGCCGAAAATCGCTCTCATGATCTCTGTACGGCCAGCACCCATGAGACCGGCCACGCCCAGGATCTCCCCTTTTCTGACAGAGAAGGAAATATGCTCGAAAACGCCCGGCTGCGAGAAATCTTCGACCTTGAATACTTCATCGCCGGGTACATTCGTACGCGCCGGATAGTACTCGCTCATCACGCGGCCGACCATATCGCCTACGATCTGGTCCATATTCGTTTCTTCTGTCGGGCGGCTGCTGATGGTCTGCCCGTCGCGCATGACGGTGATGGTATCACAGTTATTGAATACCTCTTCCATACGATGAGAAATATAGATGATGGAGACACCCTTCGCCTTCAGCTTTCTCATGACTTCAAAAAGGCTGTCGGTCTCACGCTCCGTCAAAGCGGCGGTCGGTTCATCCATGATGACCGTCTTGGCATCGAGCATCAGATTTCGTGTGATCTCTGTCATCTGCTGCTGACCGACAGAGCATTCCCCTGCGATCTCGTCGAGCGGCAGCGTGATGCCCATCTCCTGACACTTTTCTTCCGCCATCTGCCGCATCTTTTTGAAATCAATGAAGCCAAAGGCCGTTTTCGGCTGATTCATCAGGAAAAGATTCTCCAGGATAGACAGATTCGGCCAGATATTCAGCTCCTGATGAATGAAAGCGATCCCGTGCTCTTCCGCATCTTTATTATTGCGGAAAGTCACTTCCTTGCCATCCACCAGAATGGTGCCGGCATCCGCCTTGTGGATGCCCGTCAAAATATTCATTAATGTGGATTTGCCTGCGCCATTCTCCCCCATCAGTGCGTGGACTTCGCCAGGACGGATGTGGAGATTGACTCCGCCCAAGACCTTATTCGTCCCGAAGGCTTTGCAAATCCCGATCATATTGATATCCATGTACTACCTCTCTTAGAAGATGACGCCGGACTCGAGAATGATATTCGAATACGGAGTGATTTCGCCCGTACGGATGACGGCTTTGCAATCTTTTTCCCACGCCTTCAGCTCTTCATGGCTATCCAGCATGACCCATTCCACAGCATCTTCTGGGAACACTTCATGAAGCGCTTTCCACTGCTCCGGATTTTCCTTTTCCGTTTCCGGTGCGATATAGACCTTCTGGATCTCCATGTACTTCGCCATTTCCTTCACGACTTCGATGAATTTCGGTTCACCAAGACGGAGTGCGAGATCGATCTTCGGCGTACCGGATGGCACCGGAAGGCCGCAGTCTCCGACACAAATCTTATCTGTATGACCAAGGTCTGCTAAAACCTTGGCGATATTGCTGTTCAAAATCCCTATTTTCTGCATGAGAGCATCTCCTCCACTTCTTTGCGCCATGGCATACCACCCTGTGCACCGATCTTTCCGACAGACAGTGCTGCCGCCGCATTGGCAAAACGAATGGCTTCTTTGATCGCCAGGCCTTCGCAGCGCGCTGCCGCAAAAGCCCCATTGAAGGTATCGCCTGCCCCGGTCGTATCGACGACCGGCACCGTGAAGCCCGCGACCTTGACGACCTTGCCCGCTTCGCCATAGACCACGCCATCTTTGCCGACGGTCATGATGACCTTGCCGGCTTCAGAAATCAGGATCTCATCTCGATCCATTCCATTAAACATCAGCGCCGCTTCATGTTCATTCGGCGTGAGATACGTCACTTTTCTGACCCAGTCCTTCGGGATATCCATGTACGGTGCCGGATTCAGCATCACAGGGACGCCTGCTTCAAAGCAGCGGTCGATGATATAGCCGATCGTGTCCATCGGGATCTCATGCTGCAGCATGACGAGATCAGAGGAAGAAATCACATCCCAGTCCTTATCGATCATCTGACGGCTGACCTTGTCATTCGCCCCCTTGATGACGATGATACTGTTATCCCCTTCCGCAAGCGTGATGTGTGCCGTGCCTGTCGTGATGCCGGAGAGCGTCTCCACATAGTCCGTCTTCACGCCGCTCTCTTCCAGCGCCTTTTTCATGAGCGTCCCGTAAGCATCATCCCCCACACAGCCGATCATGTATACGGTAGCACCGAGGCGCGCCGCTGCGACAGCCTGATTTGCACCCTTGCCTCCGGGAGAAACGATCAGGCGGCTGCCCATCACGGTCTCGCCCGCCTGCGGCCTTCTGTCCGCCTCCACGGTAATGTCCATATTACAGCTGCCTATTACAGAAATATGACCCATAAGCCTCCATCTTCCTTTACTTTTTACAAATACGCCGAAGAAACAGGATAATCTCATGATTCCTAGCGAAATATTCGATTCATTAAAAAATTATCTACATAGCGCGTTTTTCTTTCTATATAACCGTATTATTTTAGCATAAAGCCTTTAAAGAAAAAAGAGAGGGAAAAAAATTTTACAATATGTAAGAGTTCCCAAAATGCTGTCTGATAGCATTACCCTAGAGGGGAAGGCTGCGATACGAGAATACCATCTTCTAAAAAAAGGCGGCGA
>JAJWRZ010000140.1:0-5018 GCA_021633965.1 Dialister sp. | reverse complement strand
GGGTACTAGCGGCATGAAAGAGAGCGGGAAAGATCGTCTCAAGTGCGTCGTTTACTAGAGCACCCGAGCGCCGCTGCGCGGTCCCCCTTCCCCAATGGGAAAGGCAGCGAAACGAGAATACCGCTTTTCTCGCACTGTCAGAACAAATACACGCATATGTGGAAAAACAATACCGACGGACAAAGCTTTCCCCGCGGGAGACGGGGCGCGGTATCCATTTCTCATTCACAAATTTCCATCTATCCATGATATAATAAAGTGTATTATGGAGGAATTATATATGAACGAAGCTACACAGAAAAATACAGCTCTCACTCTGCCCCTCGCAGCAATGAGAGATATTGCTATTTATCCGAAAATGACGGTCAGTGTCGACATTGGCCGTGATGCATCCGTCGCTGCCGTACGTCTTGCGATGCGCCGTGACCGCTACCTTGTCTGCGTGATGCAGAAGGATGGGAAGAAAGAAGACATCGACATTTCGAACCTGTATGAATACGGCACCGTAGTGAAAGTGAACCAGATGCTCCAGCTGCCCGGCGGCCTTGTACGCATTCTGGTGGAAGGCGTCTCCCGCGTGCATATAGTGCATGCCGAGATGAAAGACACCTGCATTTCTGCAGAAGTAGACGATGCAGAGGAATACACCGACGATCCCCTCAAGGCCGAAGCCTATCGCCGCATGCTCATCAAGAATTTCTTCGAATGGATGAGAAACACAGGCAAGGGGATGCCGGAAGAGCAGATGAACCAGCTGAAACAGATCGATGATCCCGGCGAGACAGCTGATTTCATCTCCTCACAGCTCCTGCTGGCGCCGAAGAAGCGGCAGGAAATCTTAGAGACCCTCGACGTGATCGAGCGTCTGAAGACAGTCAGCGCCTGCGTGGAGCGCGAAGTCGCCATCGGAGAGCTGGAAAGCGACATCAATCAGGAAGTCAGAAAGCGGATGGACAAGGAGCAGCAGGACTACTTCCTGCGTACGAAAGTGAAGACCATCCAGGACCGCTTGGGCGACACCGTAAGTCAGCAGAAGGAAGCGGACGAATACCGCGAGAAGCTAAAAGCATCGGCCATCCCTGAAGAAGAGAAAGGCAAGCTCGAGAAGGAGATCGACCACCTCGCCGCGATGCCGCCGATGATGGCGGAGACTGCCGTCGCCAGGAACTATCTGGACTGGGTCTTTGACCTGCCATGGGGCAAGGAAAGCGAAGACATCCTCGACCTTTCGCATGCGAAGGAGATCCTTGACGAAGACCATTACGGTCTGACTAAGATCAAAGAACGCATCCTCGAATACCTCGCCGTCCGTGTACTCGCTCCCGATGCCAAAGCACCGATCATCTGCTTCGTGGGCCCGCCAGGCGTCGGCAAGACATCACTCGCACAGTCCATCGCACGCTCCATGGGCAGGAAATTTGCCCGTATCGCCTTAGGCGGCGTCCATGATGAAGCGGAGATCCGCGGACATCGCCGCACCTACATCGCAGCGATGCCCGGACGATTCATCGAAGCCATCAACCAGGCACAGACGAAGAATCCACTCATTCTCCTCGACGAGATCGACAAAGTCTCCTCTGACTTCCGCGGCGACCCTGCCTCGGCCCTCTTAGAAGCTCTCGATCCCGAGCAGAACAAAACCTTCCACGACAACTACATCGACATTCCTTTCGACTTCTCGAAAGTCTTCTTCCTCGCGACAGCGAACTCCGTCGCCACCATTCCACCGGCTCTCTTAGACCGCATGGAACTCATCGAGCTCTCCGGCTACACCGAAGAAGAAAAGCTGGAGATCGCAAAGAAATACCTCGTACCCCGCCAGAGAGAAAGAAACGGCCTCAAAGCGAAAGACATCAATTTCACTCCGGCCCTTCTTCGCCGCGTCATCCGGAGCTACACCAGAGAAGCCGGCGTCCGCAATCTTGAACGCACCATCGGCGCTCTCTGCCGCAAAGTCGGTAAAAAAATCGTTCTCGCCGATGACAGCCTGCCGACACTGACCGCCAAGACCCTGGAAAAATATCTTGGCCCCGTGAAATACATGCCCATGTCCGAAGAACACAGCGATATGGTCGGCCGCGTGAACGGTCTCGCATGGACCGCCGTCGGCGGCGAAGTCCTCGACACCGAAGCCGTCACCATCAAAGGCAAGGGTCACCTCATCCTGACCGGACAGCTCGGTGACGTCATGAAAGAATCTGCCGAGACCGCCTATACCTACATCCGAAGCCGCGCCAAAGCACTCGGGCTCGCCGAAGACTTCTATGAGACACTCGACACCCACATCCACCTTCCGGAAGGCGCCGTACCGAAAGACGGCCCATCCGCCGGTATCACCATGGCCACCGCACTCGCCAGTGCCTACACCGGACGCAAAGTCAGAGGCGATACCGCTATGACCGGAGAGATCACCCTCACCGGCGAAGTCCTCCCCATCGGCGGACTCAAAGAGAAGGTGCTTGCTGCCAGTCAGTTCGGGATCAAGCAGATACTCCTCCCGGAAAAGAACAAACGTGACCTCGATGAGATCCCCAAATCCGTCCGCGATCAGCTCCACTTCGTCTGCGTCAAAAATGTCGATGAAGTCCTCGAACATGCGCTGGTGAAATAGGGGCTGGGATTAGTATAGCTTTGCCTGTAGCGTCATCCCTACCTGAATACAATACCGAAGAATACCGAAGACGCAAAGCCTTCCCCAATGGGGAAGGCAAAGAGGAAGCGGCTTCGCCGCAAAAAAGAAAGCCAACCCCGCCTCGCTGCGCTCGGCAGCCCCTTCCAAGGGAAGGGGCTCGCGTGGACACTCCCTCCTTCCTATGGAAGGAGGTGCCCCGAAGGGGCGGAGGTTGGATGGGGATAGCGGTATGAAAGATAAGTGGGGAAATGCGTCTCAAGTCGACGATATACGAGAGCACCCTATCCACCGCTGACGCGGTCCCCCTTCCCCAATGGGGAAGGCAGCGATACGAGGATGCCGCTATCCCCGCATCGTCAGAACAAATACACGCATATGTGGAAAAAGAATAACGACGGACAAAGCCTTCCCCGCGTGGGGAAGGTGGCGAGCGGAGCGAGCCGGATAGGGTACTAGCGGTATGAAAGATAAGTGGGGAAATGCGTCTCAAGCAGGCGATATACGACCCGAATACCGCTGTGCATCCTTAACCATCCATTTTCTGAAACCAATGAGTGATTCTTAAAGGAACGCTGACTCCATCGCAGGATCGGTGTTTCCATAGAAAGGAGCTGTCCTATGGCAGAGATCAAAGACATCACCAAATTTCATATATTTTCCTCCGCCTACTTTGCCTCGGCGGTAAACCGTTCCCAGTACGTGACGGACGGCAAGAAAGAGATCGCCTTCATCGGCCGTTCGAACGTAGGCAAATCTTCTCTCATCAATTCCCTCACCGGAAGGAAGAAGCTCGCCTACGTCAGCCGCGAACCCGGCAAGACACGCACCATCAACTACTACGCTATCCAGTCCCGACGCATAGAGAACGAAGAAGAACAGCGACAAGACTGGTACCTCGTAGACCTCCCAGGCTACGGCTTCGCAAAGACCAGCCAGGAAAACAAAGACAGCTGGTCCTCCTTCATTGACGAATATATGAAGAAGTCCCCCGGCCTAGTCATGATCGGCCTGCTGCTCGACCTTCGGCACCCGGGACTTCCCATCGACCTCAAAGCCTTCGACTGGCTGAAAAAAGCCGGCGTCCCCATCCAGATCATCGGCACCAAGGGTGATAAACTCAGCCGCAACGACCTCAAAAAGAACCTCATGCAGATGAAGAAGCTCTTTCCCACTGCCTCCCTGCCACTCGCCTACTCCTCGCTCACCGGAGAAGGACGCGATGCCCTGCTCGAAGTGATCGAGAGAAAGATCTGTGAGTAGGGGATGGTAACTAGTGACTAGGGATTGGTGACTAGTGATTAGTAGCTAGGGATTAGGATGATGGGGCTGCTTACGCAAGGTCCCACCCTTCCGGAGGACAGAATCGTATGGAAAGTTACAAAAATCTTATTGTGTGGCAAGACAGTCGGCGTTTGAATCGAGAAATCTACAATTTGGTGTTTAAATTTCCGCGATTTGAACTGTATGCACTGTCGGATCAGCTCAGGAGAGCCTGCGTTTCCGTGACATCCAATATAGCCGAAGGCTATTGGCAGGGGAGCTTAAGAAATCGACTCCGCTATTTTTATATGGCGCGTGGCTCTCTTTATGAAACCGAGACGCAGTTATTGGTGGCTGTTGATTTAGGTTTTGTGAATGAGGCAGATATCCAAGCAGCCTTGAATTTGGAAGAGAAGATTGCCAAGATGCTGAATGGACTGATTCGGGCCAATGAGGAAAGAATAAAAAATGGCAATATGGGGAGGATGGGGGAAGATGCTTGTGAATATGGAGCGAGAGACATCCTAATCCCTAACCCCTAGCTACTAAAAGGAGAAACCATGAAGAAACTCATACTGACCCTGCTGCTCGCCATCGCGTGTGTGCCCGCATGGGCCTCGCCATGGGATGCTCCGAATTCCTTTGAGATCGTGAAGGAAAGCTCCTGGGACTACCGGACCGCCCGCACCCTCACCGAAGAAGGGAAAGCACCCGCCTACACCACCGCCTTCTTTGATAAAACACTTACCCGCTACGAGATCGCCAGCGTCATGAAGAACATTCTGGAATCCGTCCCTGCCAAAGACCAGACAGAAGACATGGCAAGACTCAAGAAGGAATACACCCGCGAACTCGAAGCGCAGGGCTACCGCGAAAAGAAAAAGAAAGAAGAGCGAAAGCCCATTCTGGAAATCAGCGGAGACACCCGCGTCCGCTACAAAAACGACAGCGGAAGCGACGCCCGCGCCCGCGTGAATACCACCTGGCACATCGGAAAGACCGACATTGTGGCTGGAGGCAGCGCAGAGAAAGACATGTAAAAAAGGGGCTGTGAAGAAATGAGGATTCATTTCTTCACAGCTCCTTTTTACTTTGCTTTCATTTGGTTCAAGGTTCAAGGTTCAGG
>JAJWRZ010000139.1:0-5044 GCA_021633965.1 Dialister sp. | reverse complement strand
GCACTATCAAAATTCCGCGGCGCTTCCATATTTTTATGCGCCGCACCACCATTTCGCATTTCGCATTTTTAATTCAAGCGACGCTTTCACACATAATCAAAAGGCAGTACGCCCCACAAGCTAACCCTCAAACCACTTACGAATATCTCTAAACAACATGTATTATACTAAAAAAGATGCTCCTTTCGAAGCATCTTTACGTTTAGATCATATCCAGATTTCTCATGATCTGCCCTAAGACCCCTTTGAAGATGCGCATATCGTTTTCCGATACGCCTTCGTAGAATGTCTTGTCCAGATCCTTGGCCGCCTGACGGCTCGCCTGCTCGACCTGCTTGGCCTTCTCTGTCAGGAAGAGACGGTACTTCCTCGCATCTTCCGGCACACGCTCCTTACGCACAAGGCCCTTGTCGATCATGGACTTCACCATGACTGTGATGGTGGGATTCGTCAGGTGCAGATGTTCTTCCAGCGTCTTCTGTGTGACCAGATCCTTCTTGTGGGTAGAAAGATAGGCTATGATCAGAGACTGGCGCGCAGTCAAGCCAAACTTCTGCATGATACCGGACTGCTTGAGGAGCATTCTCTTATGCGCCTGACCCAGATTGTAGGTCAGCCCCAGCTTGTCGCTCTTATTTAAATCTTCCGGTTTTAAATGGATCTGTCTCTTCATACCCCTCACCTTGCCGCTGTCTAAAACAGATAAACGAATACCTGAATTTCACGAACCACATTTTTATATATTATACACTATTTTCAACCCTCAGTCACATTAGAAATTATATATAATATGCTGATCCGGAATGATCACACCGGAAGAGGGCTCTTGTCCTGTGTGACCGTTTTCCTGCACTCGGAGACGCTCCATCGATCGTCCCTGTCGATGCCCGCGCGGTACTCCTTCTCTCCGGATGAGATCAGGAAATAGACCTCTCCCATCGACTCCTCACGTACCACGGAAAAGCGGTCAGCCCCGGGAAGGTGTCCCCGCCAGACCACGCAGCCATTCTGACGAATAGAAAGCTCCGTCATCTGGTGTTCCACCGTCAAATGGAACTCGATCAGCCGGCCGAAGCCATCATTGAAATAGAGCGTCGTCTCATCATGCATCCACCGATCGCCTGTGATATTGGACGAATACTGATACTCTACGGCATTCCCCATCGCAAGATCGTTTCCCCCTGCAGCTGCGAAAACGGCTTCCGGCAGCAGGAGAAGCGCCAGAAGAAAGGCAAGTCGTTTCTTTCTCTCCACGCCAACCCTCTCTACATATTTCATAAACAAATTTCAAAAGTTTGTATCTATATTATAAACCAATGACCGCCTTTCGGATAGCCCGCCGCCTGCCATGTCAGATTCCATAGATACCTACATAACATCGGGAATATTCCTGCTTTTCATAAGTCGCTATAGAAAAAATCTATCAGGAATATTTCAGAGGATCCCTCTTGCAAAAGTGCAGACCCTCATCCTCTCACGAAGAGGATGGAAAACCGGACAGTCCTCTTTCCCAGATAAGGAGCGGCCCGGCCATGGGAAGCCGCCCGGCCATCGGCTGCTCAATTGTTTCTATATCCCCCAATTGATATATGCTATAATAATAGTAGGAGTGAATATTCCATCGGATTCCCGATGATCTTATTTTTTGAAAGGAGATTTCCTATGAACTCGTTCAACAACGACATGGCCTGGGAGCGGGAGAAATCCCTCTCCATCAATATGCCCGGCCTCATGAAAGACATCTATCTCTGGGTCGCTATTGCCCTTGCCATCACCGGCTTCACCGCTTACACCGTAGCAGGTAGCCCGATGCTGCTCTCTCTGGTCTTCGCCGGCAAATTCACGATGTGGGCGCTCCTCATCGCGACGGTCGCCCTCGTATGGCACCTTTCTTCTGCGGTTGCCCGCATGTCCCTCAAAAAAGCAGCCGCCATGTACATCATCTATGCCGTCCTGAACGGTGCGATGATGGCCTCCATTTTCCTTGTTTACACCATGACCTCTATCGCGAGCGTCTTCTTCATCACCGCAGGCACCTTCGCTGTCATGTCTGCCTATGGCTACCTCACAAAGACTGACCTTTCGAAGATGGGCAATCTGTGCCTCATGGGGCTTTTCGGACTCATCATCGCTACCGTGGTGAATCTTTTCCTCGATAATTCTTTCCTGGAAATGATCCTCGCCTACGCAGGCATCCTGATCTTCGTCGGCCTCACCGCTTATGATACGAAGCGCATCCGCGAGATCGCTTTCGCCAACAACACGAACACCACCGATGAAGGTGTGAAGCTCGCTATCCTCTGCGCGCTCACCCTCTACCTCGACTTCATCAATCTCTTCATCTACATGCTTCGGATCTTCGGAGAGAAGAAGTAACCGCCTAGGCATCAGACTTCTCTCAGAGATCATCTGGCAGGATGACAAAAGGGGCGGATAGGGTGACTATGGCATGAAAGACAGCTGAGATAAGGTTTCCCGGTCACTCCTATGAGAGCTGCAAGTCCCCCGCGGCAGATGGAACGCGAAAATGAGATGATCGTTATTTCACATCGTCTTTTTTATTGCAATTTGTGAAAATCGATCACCCGTCTTCGGCTCCAGCGTGCGGTTCCCGCCGCTTTCTTTTCCATCACAAAAAGCCGCCGTGAAGATATCACAGCGGCTTCTCTGACGCATCAAACGCAAAAAGCCATCGGCACGGAGGTGCCAATGGCTTCTTTCTCGTTCCAATGAATATGCATATAGTTATACGCGAGAAAAGGGGAATTTGTAAAAAGGAAGGTCGTCGCCGCGGTGGAAATCACCGGTCACGCCATCCCCGTCACTTCGCCTCTTTCTCTTCTTCCGGCTTTTCCTCTGCCATATCGGCTTCCTCTGCTGCCGGAGCCGGTTCTTCGATCGGCGTCCCTTCAGCGTCTGGTGCCGGCTCTTCCGCCGGAGCTGTGGTTTCTTCCGCCGGTTCTTCTACGGGCGTCTCTTCCGCAGGAGCGGCTTCATCCGGTGCTTCTTCCGTTGGAATTTCCTCTGCCGGCGCGTCTTCCTTCGGCAGCTCGACAGCCGGATAAGCATAGCCGGGGACGATGGGAGCCTTCAGATTTTCCAGTGCATCGATGGATGCCAGCGCAAGCTCCAGATCCTTTCGGATCTTGCTCACGTAGTTCTTCATATTTCCTTCCGTATGGATCATGGTCTCAGCCAGGCGGCGGCGATAGTCCTCCGCGTCCTTCACCTGTCTGTCTCCTTCCATCTTTGCATTGGAGATCAGGATATCCGCATTTCTCTTCGCATTCTTCTTGACGTTCTCAGCGGTATCCTTGGCAAGCTGGAGCGTCGCCGTCATGGTATCCGAGATCCTCTCATAGTTGGAGAGCTTCACTTTCATCTGGTCCATTTCTTCTTCCATCTCGCGATGCTCACGATAGATCTGCTCGTAGTCAGTGACGATCTGGCGCAGGAAATCATTGACCTCTTCCTCGCTGTAGCCGCGCAGGCCTTTGGAGAAAGTTTTATTATGAATGTCCATTGGTGTAATCATAGCTTTGCCTCCTTGGGGAACTTTCTTCTATTGTACTTGCTTTGCGCTGTTTAGGCAAGGAGCGTGGAAAAACGTCGTATGTTAAGGAAACGCCGAACTTAATAGCCTTCCCCTCGAGGGGAAGGTGCCCCGAAGGGGCGGATAGGGCACTGGCGGCATGAAATACAGATGAGGAAAGCGGAACAGCGCGGCACATGTGGGGAAAGCATGAGTCCCTGACCACAAGCAAAAAAGATTTCTCGCTTCGCTCGAAATGACAAAGCGAGCGTCTGATGTCTCCCAGTCTCTTAGTCACTTCACACCGGTCACGCGCCTTATAAATTCACTCACCGCATCCAGCCCTTTTCTCAGTACGTCCGCCTCATGGCCGTAGCCGACACGGAAAGAGAATGGTTCATCGAAGCAGTCGCCGGGAACGCAGAAGGCGCCTGTCTCCTCATACATGCGGCGGCAGAAATCGCGCGAGCCGATGGGAAGATCGTAATGCACAAGTGCCATGGTACCGGCAGTCGGTCTCACGTAAGAGACATGCGGCTCCCTCTTCACCCAGGCATCCAGAATGGGAAGATTGGCTGCCAGAATGGCGCGGTTTCTTGCGAGGATCTTTTCTTTGTGCGCCAAGGCGAGCGCCGCGATCTCCTCATCGAAGAGCCCGCAGCTCACAAGGTCATAGTCCCGCACACGGCGAAACTGGGCGAGCGCCTGCCGGTCATGGGTCGCAATCCAGCCGAGACGAAGCCCGGCCAGCGAAAAGGCCTTCGACATCGATCCGGTCGCGATCCCCTTCTCATAGAGATCGCAAACGGAGGGAGAGAGAGCTCCGTCGATGGAAACGCCGCTGTACACCTCATCGCAGAAAAGGTATGCGCCGCTCTGACGCGCGATGGTGACGATATCCTTCATCATGTCCGATGGGATCAGAGTGCCCGTCGGATTGTTCGGATTGTTGAGACAGATCATGCGCACGCCGCACGCCGCTGCCTGCGAAAGCTCATCAAGGTCCGGCAGATAACCGTTCTCTCTTCGAAGGCGCAGCACCGTCACCTCCGCCCCGAGCGCTTCCGGTGCCGAGTAAAACTGCTGATAGCTCGGAGAGAATGCGATCACACGGTCCCCCGGGCGGATGAGGGAGAAGAAGATGTGCTGATTCCCGCCCGTCGCGCCATGCTCCGTCAGGATCTCCTCCGGGCGGATACTCGTATAGAGACGGCTGATCTCCTTCTTGACCTTCTCCGAGCCGAAGATGGTGCCGTATGTCTGCTCTCTTTCAAAAAAGCGATCCATAAAATCTGTACGATCCTCGCCCGCCAGCGAAAAAAGCTCTGCAAGCGAGAGAGGCTTCGCACAGGTGTCCGTGATATTGTACTTGGCGCCTTCTTCGTACTGGTCCATCCAGCTTTCGACGCCGAACTGTGAAACGATCATAGGGATACTCCGTAAAAATATGAGTGATTAGGGTTCAGGGTTCAGGGTTAGCCCCTCGGGGCGGTGCTCCTTTGATTTTGTACG
>JAJWRZ010000138.1:0-5104 GCA_021633965.1 Dialister sp. | reverse complement strand
ATCCATGGAAGATGGCCTCTGAGCCTGGCATGCTGAATGATGAAGCAGCCCGGGATCTCCCGATATAGAGACAAGGTATCAAGGCTATCGCCGTCGTACCTCATAAGGTGTCCCGAAGTGATTCGGACATAAAATTGGGTGGTAACACGAAGTATCTCGTCCCTTTCAGGGAGCGGGATTTTTTTATTGCCCCGCATTTCCTATCAAGGAGGAATTCACTATGAAACTGACAAAAGCAATCGCACTGTCCCTCGCAGCCCTCGTCGCTGCAGGCGCTATCGCCGGCTGCGGCGACCAGAAGAAAGAAACCAAAGCACCGGCTGACAAGAAAGAGATCACCGTCGGCATCACTTCCGGCTATTCGGAACAGGTCATGGAGTTCGTCGCAAAGAAAGCAGAAAAAGAAGGACTCAAGGTGAACCTCAAGGCCTTCGGTGACTATGTCACCCCGGATGCAGCCCTCGCTGCCGGCGAGATCGACCTGAACTCCTACCAGCACGGCCCGTACCTCGAAGCCTATAATGAAAAGAACGGCACGAAGCTGATCTCCATCGGCAATACCTATCTGGCTCCGCTGCGCATCTACTCCAACAAGTACAAAGACCTGAAGGATGTGCCGGACGGTGCCAGGGTCTCCATCCCGAACGACCCGTCCAACGGCGGCCGTGCGCTCCTCCTGCTCGATAAACAAGGTCTCCTCAAGCTGAAGGAAGGCACCGATCCGACCAAGGCTGTCGTCGGTGATATCGCAGAAAACCCGAAGCACCTCGAGATCCTCGAGCTCGAAGCACCGCAGCTCCCGCGTTCCTTGGATGACGTAGCGATCTCTGTCATCAATGCCGGCTACGCAAAGGCTGCCAGCCTCGACACCAAGACCGCCCTCGCGACCGAAGACAATACCTCGCCTTATGTCAATATCATCGCAGCCCGCGAGCAGGATAAAGAGAACCCGACCTACCAGAAATTCGTCAAGATCTTCCAGTCTGAGGATGTCAAGAAATACATCAATGACAACTTCAGCGACGGCCTCGTTCCGGCCTTCTGATAGCCGCTGGCTATGCGCCATGAAAGGCCCATCAGAGCATCTTCCCCAAAATGGAAATGCCCCGACGGGCCTTTTGTGTGCCTGACCGGAACGCGGGACCAGGGACGGTTGACTAGTGACTGGCAGCTCTCTCTCATTGTCATTTCGAGCAAAGCGAGAAATCTTTTCCATCGCGATCAGGGACTCACGCTCCCCCCACATGTGCCGCGCACTTCTCCGCTTTCCTCATCTGTCTTTCATACCGCCTGTGCCCTATCCGCCCCTGCGGGGCACCTTCCCCTAGAGGGGAAGGCTGACGATACGGGGTAAACCTGCGCTCAAGAGACCTTCGAACATCGCCCCGTTTCGTCATCCTGAGCGGCGAGAAACGTCATATGTGAGATAACGAATGCCAGAACCGCTGCGACCTCTTCATCGATCTCGGCGAAGCCGCCTTCATTTCTAAATTTTCATTCACATGCCCTCCTCTTTCCTTTATAATATAGATACATAAAGGGAAGGGGAGATTTTTATGTTACGCATTGCAACGGTCGACGACAATCCGGCTGATCTCAAAGAGATCCGTATGTGCCTCTCACATTATTTTCAGAAAAGGTCAGAACAGACGCCCATCGACTACACCATCTCAGCCTACACCAGCGGCCCATCCTTTCTGGAAAATTTTGAAAAAGGCGACTACGACCTCATCCTCCTTGACATCTACATGCCCCGCATGACCGGTATGCAGGTAGCCGAAGAGATCCGCGCCATCGATGAGGACGCATGGATCATCTTCCTCACCACCAGCCGCGACCACGCGCTCGAGAGCTACAACGTCTTCGCCTCCGGTTACGTGCTAAAGCCGCTCCTTGAAAATGCGCCGCAGCTCGAGACCCTTCTGACACGTCTCCTCCCGGAGGATGCGCTCGCCGCAAAGACGCTCACCGTAAAGCTCGCCGGCGGCGAATGCCTCTCCGTCCCCTACAGCCACATCCTCTACATGGACTGTCAGGGCAGCCGCGGCGCCATCCTCCACCTCGAAGGCCGCACCCTTGCCTCGCAGAACAGCTACCAGGAGCTGGCAGACATTCTCCTTACCGATGAGCACTTCCTCGAGACCTACCATCGCCTCATTCTCAATATGAATGCCGTCACCGCCATGAAGGATGATACCTTCCTATTGAAAGGAGATCTGACTCTCCCTATCAGCCGCCGGAAAAAGAAAGAAGTCAAGCAGCAGTACATGCAGTTTCTGCTGTCGAGATAAGGCTTGGGGGATAGTGACTGGGGACTGGTGACTAGGGATTAGGGGTGCCGAGTGACTGGGGACTAGTGACTGGGAGACTAAGAGACAGGGAGACACCCGTCCCCCTGTCATCCCGAGCGCAGCCGAGGGATCTTTGTTGCACAGCGATTAGTATCCCTCCTGCCCCTGCACGGAAAAACGCCTTCGTGCTGCGTTTTTAGGTTTTCAAGCTCTCACCGCTCATCGGTCTGCAAGGAAGATTTCTCGGCAACGCTTTCAATGACGATACGCTTGGAACGCAGCCCATCCTATTCGCGGCGAAGCCGCCACCACAAGTTTGAAAACAGGGATGCGTGGCTAGGGATTAGAGATTAGGGGTGCCGAGTGACTGGGGACTAGTGACTAGTGACTGGTGACTGGTGACTGGTGACTGGTGACTGGTGACTGAAATGCCATCTTCGGGCATCGCCCTATTTATACTCCGCGGCGCTTCTGCTTTTTGCGCCGCACCACCATTTCGCATTTCTCATTTCTCATTCAAGCGAATCTTTAAAGAGCAAGCCGCCCCTCAGGCTCCCCCCCCGAAAAACGCCGGGCACTCATTTCATAAGGAGCAAATCCATGACCGATATCCTTCTTCTGGTCTCTGCCATCGCCATCCTTCAGGTGGGCGGAGCCTATGTACGCTATACGCCCTTTGCGGGCATCATGGACGACAAGACGAAACGCCGCCTTTTTTACGCGGACTGTCTCGTCCTGCTCATCAATATGAGCTGGCAGATCCTCCTCATAAACCAGCTCGGACTCAACGTCTTCACATACAAGTGCTGTCTTGCCCTCGGCTGGATGCCCTTCTTTCTCTCGATGCTTTTCATCTTTCCCAACGCTAAAGCCGCGCAGATCTTCATCCTGGGCATGCAGGGCATCTACATGTTTGCCCTCCACGGTATCTCCGCCATCTTTATCCTCCTCGTATTCCCAGATACCCCCGCGGAGAATTGCCTGATCGAACATCTCCTCGTCTATGACTTCTTCTTTGCATTGACGCTTCCCGGTGCCTACCGCGTCTTTTCCCCCATGCTGCCCTCGAAGCGCTTCATGAATGAAAAGTCTTACTCCTACTACATAGCGGTCATCCCGATGATCCTTGTCACAGCCGCCACACCAACCAGCCTTTTGGGCGAGCTTTGGTCTATCGATAAACTCTTTGTCTGGCTCATCCTCACCATTTTCTTCATCGCCTTCGACCGATACATCATTCTGGAAAAGAAAGACTTCGAGAATTTGACGAATATCCAGAGTGCAAACCACCTGATGGAGAAATCCATTTCCTTCCTCCAATCCTATGCCCAGATCCTGCAGGATAACGGGAAAGAAATGTCCCTCTTCCGGCACGACCTGCGCCACCGGATCCTTGCACTCCACGGACTCCTGCAGCAAGGACAGACAAAAGAAGCCCTTGCCCTTTTGGAAAGCTCTCACGAAGACTTAGAGCGCACCGCCACCCACCCCTACTGCCTGAATCCGATCATCAACGCCATCATCTCTATCTATTTCGAAAAAGCGAAAGAACTCTCCGTCCGCACCAGCCACAAGATCTCCTTCCCGCAGAGCCTTCCCTCCATCGAAAGCCCGCTCGCCTACGTACTTGCGAACCTTCTCGAAAATGCCATCCAAGCCTCCGCCACCATGCCCAAAGAGAAACGCACCGTCGACCTCACGCTCCTTATGAAAGGAAATCAGATCGCACTCTCCGTCGTGAACCCATACGACACGCCTATCTGCTTTGATGAGAATGGCTACCCCAAGGCAGACAAGGAAGGCCATGGCTTCGGCATGGTCTCCATCGCCCGCTTCCTAGATGCCCACAACGCCTATAAAAATTTCACGCAGGAGGACGGTATAGTACGCTTCGAAGCGTACTTCACCGTGGAAGATGAGTAACTGTGACCAGAGACTAGGGATTAGGGATTAGGAAATTCATTTTACCGTTTATTTACATTCGAGCGATATAATAAGGGTAAGAAGAGCTCTCGCTCCGCTCGAAATGAGGGCGCAAGAGCCAAACGGTCACCCCTATCCCCAGTCACTCCCCATTTCATAGAAAGGAGTCTCATCATGATCCGTCTTCTCTTTATCTCGCACACAGGAAACAACGAACCGCCGATGGCTCAATGCATCATGGACCATCTCATTCAGAAGGCCGATCTGACAGACTCACTCTCCGTCTCTGCCGCCTCATTTGCCAAAGAAGGCGCCCCCCTTTCCAAAGCGGCGCAGGAGACGCTCTCTGCCCACGGCATCCCCTATACGATGGAAAAGACCTTTCCCATCGCCTGGAAAACCTATGATGACTACGACTTCATCCTTCTCATGAATGATAAGAACAATCCCGACATCTTCAATACCATGGGCGGCGATGTCGATGCGAAGATCCATCTCCTCTCCGAATACGCAGGAAAAGAAGCCGATATCCCGAACCCGCACAAGGGCGCTGCCTTCGAAGATGCGTATGAAGAGGAGGAAAAAGCCTGCATAGGTCTTTTGAAGAAGCTCGAAGCATGGATACGGTGAGGAGAAAGAGACCGTCCCCTTCCACCATAAGATCCATTTCCCCCATAAAAAAGGAGCTGTGAAGAAATGAGGATTCATTTCTTCACAGCCCCTTTTTACTTTGCTTTCATTTGGTTCAGGGTTCAAGGTTCAGGGCTCAGGGTTCAGGGCTCTCGTGGCGGCTTCGCCGCAACTATACCTATGACGATACACGCAGCCCTTTTTCTCCCTCCTTCCTTTGGAAGGAGGTGCCCCGAAGGGGCGGAGGTTGGCCGCGTGAA
>JAJWRZ010000137.1:0-5207 GCA_021633965.1 Dialister sp. | reverse complement strand
CCAGTTTCGTACAAAATCAAAGGAGCACCGCCCCGAGGGGCTAACCCTGAACCCATTGAACCCATTGAACCCATTGAACCCATTGAACCCATTGAACCCATTGAACCCCATAGGAGATCCCACCATGAATCCAGTCTTACATCAATCCTTCCTCACGATGCTCGACTATACGCCCGAGCAATTCGCCTACTATCTGGACCTTGCAGCCCAGCTGAAAAAAGATAAAAAAGAAGGCAAAGAAGCCCAGACATTAAAGGGCAAAAATTTTGCCCTTATTTTCGAGAAAGACTCCACCCGCACACGCTGCGCATTCGAAGTCGCTGCCCGTGACCAGGGAGCCTACACCACCTACCTTGGCCCGACCGGAAGCCAGATCGGCAAGAAAGAATCCATCGCTGACACCGCCCGCGTGCTCGGCTCCATGTTTGATGCCATCGAATTCCGCGGATTCGACCAGAGCGCTGTCGAAGAGCTCTCCGAAAAAGCCGGTGTCCCCGTCTGGAACGGCCTCACCGACTATGACCACCCGACACAGACACTGGCGAATTTCCTCACCCTGAAGGAGCACTTCAAAAAGCCGCTGAACCAGATCTCCTATGCCTATGTCGGACACGGCCAGTCAAACATGGCACACGCCCTGATGGCAGGCGCCGCACTTGCCGGCATGGACTTCCGCATCATCGGACCTGCCCAGTTCTTCCCGGAGGATGACTTCACCGCCAAGTGCAAGGAGATCGCGAAGAAGACAGGCGCGACCTTCACCTTCACCGACGATCCGGTAGAAGGCGTCAAGGGCCTTGATGTCATCTATACCGGCGTATGGGTCACGATGGGCGATCCCTATGAGCTTTGGGGCGAGCGCATCAAGCTCTTTATGCCATACCGCATCACCATGGACATGATCAAGAACACAGGAAATCCGGACACCGTCTTCTGCCACTGCCTGCCTGCTTTCCACAATACAGAGACCAAGGTCGGAAAAGACATCTACGAGCGTTTCGGCTTGGACGGCATCGAAGTCACCGACGACGTTTTCGAAGCCCCATTCTCACTCGCCTTTGAGGAAGCAGCGAACCGCCTGCCCACCATCAAAGCCGTCATGGTCGCTACCTTTGCTGACTATCCCATCGAAAAGTAAGAGAGGAGGAAATCATTATGACTACGCAAAAACTGCCGAAAGTATTCATTGTTGGTGAATCGGGGACCACGGGCCTGAGACTGCACGATCGTTTGATTTCCCGAAGCGACATCGAGCTTCTCTCTCTCCCCGATGAAAAAAGAAAAGATATCCCAACCATCGTGGAATATGCCAAGAATGCAGATCTCATGTTCCTTTGTCTCCCCGATGATGCCTCCCTCGAGATCGTGAAAGCCACCGAAGGCACCGGCATCCGCATCCTTGACACCTCCACGGCCCACCGCACCAAGGAAGACTGGGTCTACGGCTTCCCTGAACTCTCTTCCGAGCAGTACAAAGCCATCAGCAAAGCAGAAAAGGTCGCCGTCCCCGGCTGCCACGCCAGCGGCGCGATCTCTATCCTGTATCCGCTCGTCCACGCAGGCATCCTTCCGATCAATTACCCGCTCCACATCGTATCCCTCACCGGCTACAGCGGCGGCGGCAAAAAAATGATCAAGGAATACGAAGAGGAAAAGACGCTTCCGCTCGCCTCTCCCCGCCAGTACGGCCTCTCTCAGAAGCACAAGCATCTTCCGGAGATCATGAAGGTCTGCAATCTCTGCGAGACACCGCTCTTCTCGCCCATCGTCGCGGATTACTACGCCGGCATGGAAGTCACGGTCGGTTTCCACACCGGATTCCTCCAGCTCCCCTGCGGTCTTCCCGGCGACATCACACTGGAAGACTTCCATGCCATTTTTGAAAAACAATACAAGGACTCGAAATTCATCAAAGTCTCCCCGCTCTCGACCGAGGAAACCAATGCGCTCTTCCTCGCCGCCAATGAAAACGCGGGCAAAGACTCCATGACCCTCTACATCACCGGCAACGATGAACGCATCCAGGTGGTATCCATGTTTGATAACCTCGGCAAAGGCGCCTCCGGTGCTGCCATCGAGTGCATGAACATCATGCTGGGCCTTCCTCCGGAAACAGGGCTCGTGGTGGACTAAATGCTGGTGACTGGTGACTGGTGACTGGTGACTAGGGACTAGGGACTAGAGATTAGGGATTAGGGATTAGACATTAGACTTCTGACTTCTGACCTCTGACTTCTCACTTCTCACTTCTCACAAAGTCTGCGTGCGAAGCCGGCACTGCCATTTCTCATTTCACTCACCCCTCCTACTGTCCATCTGATGGCACCGAATGTACCGGATGTCCCCAAACCCTTAAACCTTAAACCCTCCGGGCATTCGATGTCATCAGATGGACAGCAGCGGTCTTTCATGCAAGCAGAACCTATAGACAAGATCAAAGTGTGAACCCGCAGCTAGGAAAGCACTGATTCAATCGTTGTCAGATTTAATCAGCGTTTTCCTAACACGGAACCTATACAAAGGAGCATCTCCCTATGATTACAGACAACGCCATTCGGGCGGAGATCCTGACACAGGCCGTCCCCTACATCAAAGAATATACCGGCAAATACGTCGTCGCCAAGTACGGCGGAAATGCCATGACAGACCCCATCCTGAAGAAAAACGTCATGCAGGACATCCTTCTTCTCCATCTCATCGGCGTGAATGTCATTCTCGTCCATGGCGGCGGCCCGGACATCAATGCCATGCTGGACGCTTTGAAGATCGAGTCGCACTTTGAGAATGGTCTTCGTGTCACCGATAAAGATACCATGGACGTCGTGCAGATGGTCCTCGCCGGCAAAGTCAATAAAGGCCTCGTCGCCTACCTTAGCGCCCTAGGCGGAAAAGCCATCGGCCTCTGCGGCATCGACGGCAATATGATCCAGGTCCATACCAAGAACGAGAAGCTCGGACTCGTGGGAGAGATCGACCACATCGACACAGGCGTGATCGACAGCGCACTCTCCGCCGGATTCATCCCCGTCATCTCCTCCGTCGGTATCGACAGCAAGGGACAGCCGCACAACATCAATGCAGACACGGCCGCTACCAAGATCGCCGCGGCACTGAATGCCGAATGTCTCGTCTTCATGAGCAACATCGACGGCGTCATGCAAGACCCGAAGGATAAAGCGAGCCTCCTCCACAAGCTGACTGTCGTAGAGACAGAAGCCCTCAAAAAGGACGGCACCATCAATGGCGGCATGATCCCGAAGGTCGATGCCTGCACCGATGCCATCAAGGATGGCGTGAAGAAGGTCTTCATCATCAATGGCGAAGTCCCCCACGCCCTTTTGATCGAGCTTCTCACAAACGAAGGCCTAGGGACCATGTTTGTAGAGTAGTGACTGGTGACTGGTGACTGGTAACTAGGGATTAGGGATTAGGGATTAGAAATGTTGTATTCCTTTGAAAAACTCTCTCGATATCCCTATCCATGAAACGCCGTATTTCCAGGGAAACACTGATTAAATCGTTGTCAGATTTCATTCTTGGATTTTTATACAGAGCAAGGAATCATCTGACGCGAATAGCGAGCTATTTAAGGAGGATGATGACGAAGCTATGTATAAAAATCCATATGAAATCTGACTCTGCGATTTAATCAGCATTTCCCCAGCTTTCCTATAGTACGGTGTTTCCCATTTCCCTTCCTCTAACAGTCATAATTAACCGCAAACGAAAAAGATTCCTCCACTTCGGCCCTTATGACGATACGGGAGTACCGCTCATCTAAAATTTACGACGCTTCCATATTTTCATGCGCCGCATCACCCCCATTGCACCTTCAGAACCTCATGAACCCATTGAACAATTCGACAAAGGAGCCTATATATGAATACCATCGAAAAAGATCAGAAATACATCGCACATGCCTACCACCGTTACCCTGTCTGCTTTGTGAGCGGCAAGGGATCGATCCTTACCGACGAGGACGGCAAGACATACATTGACCTCGGCAGCGGGATCGGTGTCGACATCTTCGGCATTGCCCACGAACCATGGATGGCCGCTGTGGAAAAACAGCTCCACACGCTAAACCATGTCTCGAACCTGTACTATACGAAGCCCGATGCAGAGCTTGCCGAATTGCTTTGCGAAAAGACCGGCATGAAGAAGGTCTTCTTCTCGAACTCCGGCGCAGAAGCCAATGAATGTGCCATCAAAGGCGCGCGCAAGTACTCCATCGACAAGTACGGCAAGGATCGCAACGTCATCGTGACCCTCATCAATGGCTTCCACGGCCGCACCGTCACGACGCTCGCTGCGACCGGGCAGGACGTTTTCCATCAGAATTTCTTCCCGCTGACCGAAGGCTTCCTCTATACCCCGGCGAATGACCTTCCTGCCTTCATCGACCTCTGTGAAAAGAATCCGAATGTCTGCGCCGTCATGATGGAGTCCATCCAGGGCGAGGGCGGCGTCCATCCCCTCGAAAAGGATTTCTTCGAAGGCGTGAACAAGTACGCCAAAGAGCATGACATCCTCCTCATCGTCGATGAAGTCCAGACCGGCAATGGCCGCACGGGCAAGCTCTACGGCTACATGAATTTCGACGTACAGCCTGATATCGTCTCCACCGCCAAGGGCCTCGGCGGCGGCCTTCCGATCGGCGCGACGATGTTCGGCGAAAAGACGCAGGACGTCTTCACCTACGGTACCCACGGCTCCACCTTCGGCGGCAACCCGATCGCCTGCGCCGGTGCGGTCTCCATCCTGAAGGAGATCGATGACGCTCTCCTTGCCTCCGTCAAGGAAAAGGGCGACTATATCAAAAAGGAAATGGAAGGCGCCAAAGGCGTGAAATCCGTCGCTGGCATGGGCCTCATGCTCGGCATCGAACCGGTCGCACCGGTCGGACCGATCGTAGAAAAACTCCTCGCCAAAGGCGTCGTCGTCCTCACGGCGAAAGAAAAGATCCGCCTCCTCCCAGCGCTCAATATCCCTATGGAACAGCTGAAGAAAGCGGTCGCCATCATGAAGGACGTGCTGGCAGAAGAATAAATCGTATGCAAAAGCCGAGATGAGGTTTGCTCATCTCGGCTTTTTTGTGGTTGGGTTCAGGGTTAGCCCATGGGGCGTGCTACCCCTTGATTATGTATAAAAGCTCTGCTTGAATGAGAAATTAGAAATGAGAAATGCGAAATGGTGGTGCGGCGCAT
>JAJWRZ010000136.1:0-5295 GCA_021633965.1 Dialister sp. | reverse complement strand
ACAAAAGAAGGAGCTGTGAAGAAATGAATTCTCATTTCTTCACAGCTCCTTTTTGGTTTCTGTCATTATTCCCAAGCAGGAACGATGGTGCCTTTGTATTTTTCAGCGATGAATTTTTTGACGGATTCAGACTGATAGTACTTGACGAATTTCTGATAAGCCGGCTGATCCTTGTCCTTCTCGCGGGCAGCGATGATCATGACGGCGAGCGGGGTATCCTTGTCTTCGAGGAAGATGCCCTGGTCTTTCGGGGAAAGTCCGGAGCTCATGACGTAGTTCATGGTGATGACGGATGCATCGACATCAGCAAGGCTTCTTGGAAGCTGAGCGGCTTCGAGTTCCTGGAATTTCAGGTTCTTCGGGTTTTCTACGACATCTGCCGGGATGGCTTTCATGCCGACGCCTTCCTTCAGCTTGATGACGCCTGCTTTTTCGAGCAGCTGGAGACCACGGCCTTCATTGGTCGGGTCGTTCGGGATGGAGACGGTAGCGCCGTCCGGCAGATCCTTGATATCCTTGTACTTGTTGGAGTAGACGCCCATGCGCATCAGGATAGCTTTGCCGATAGAGACGAGGTTTGTATTGTGCTGTTTGTTGAAGTTCTTCAGGAATGGTTCATGCTGGTAGACAACGAGGTCGAGATCGCCGTCAGCGAGTGCCTGATCCGGAGTGACATAGTCGGAGAATTCCTTCACATTGACCTTGAGACCGTTGCTTTCCGCTTCTTTGGCAGCGGCTTCGACGACTTCTGCATGCGGGCCGGCCGTAGCACCGACGGTGATCTCTTTCTTTTCCTGTACAGAGGCAGCGGCCGAGGAGGCTGGCTTTGCGTTGGAACCACAGCCGGTGATGATGGCTGCTGCGGAGAGGGCGCAAAGTCCAGCGATGACGAGTTTCTTTAACATAAATATACTTCCCTTCTTTTATAAAATCCGGCGTCTATGTATGGAAGTGGGAGAATTCGCATTTCCTATAGATCCGGTGGAAAACCTGATAAGAGGCATGAGGCAGGTCCCCAGGCTTATCCATTTTTTACTTCTTATTCGCCTTTTTCGCAAGATTGCTTCCGATAAACTGGATGAGCTGGACGACGACGATAAGGACGAGGATGGTAGCCACCATGACGTCGGCTTGGAAACGCTGGTAGCCGTAGCGGATGGCGAGGTCGCCTAAGCCGCCGCCGCCGATGGTGCCTGCCATAGCGGAGGAACCGATGAGGGTGACAACGACGACAGTGATATTCTCAATGATGGAAGGCAGGGCTTCCGGGATGAGGACTTTCTTAATGATCTGGAACGGGGAAGCGCCCATGGATTCAGCCGCTTCGATGAGGCCGAAGGGGACTTCACGGATGGAGGTCTCGACCATACGGGCGGTATAAGGGATCGCAGCGATGGTCAGTGGGACGATGGCTGCGGTGGTGCCGATGGAGGTGCCTGCGATGAGACGGGTGAGAGGAATGATCGCGACCATCAGGATGATGAATGGGATGGAGCGGATCATATTGATGACGAAGGCGAGCGGCTTATTGAGCAGGCGGCAGGCGAGGATGCCGTTCTTTTCTGTGACGACGAGGAGGATCCCCAGAGGAATGCCGACGACAGCGGCGATCAGGGCAGAAACGCCGAGCATGTAGAAGGTTTCTGCCGTACTTTTCAGAAGAAGATTACTAATGACTGGAGACATATCCGAGCACCTCGCTTGTGATAGGTAACGATTTCAGATGACTGAGCGCTTCTTGCATATCGCTGTCATCGCCAATGATGGTGATAATGAGACGGCCGAAGGATACATTCTGGATGTAGTCGATGGAGCCGTACAGGATAGATACGTCCAGATTGTACTTTTTGATGAGGTTGGCGATGATCGGTTCATTTGCGACGTCGCCGCGGAAGGAGAGGGAGAGGACGGTCTGGTCGTCCGCGTTCTCTTTATCGGCATGGATATCCATGTGGGAGAGCTGTTCCGGTACTTCCGAAGACATGACCGAGCCGACGAATTTTTTCAGAGTCGGAGTCTGCGGATTGGTGAAAAGATCGACGACGGAGCCCTCTTCGATGATGCGGCCATGTTCGATGACGGCGACATGTTCAGCGATCTCCTTGATGACTTCCATCTGATGCGTGATCATGATGATGGTGATGCCGAGCTTCTTATTGATATCTTTCAGCAGCTGCAGGATGGATTTGACCGTTTCCGGATCCAGCGCAGAGGTCGCTTCATCGGAGAGAAGTACGGATGGATTGGACACGATGGCGCGTGCGATGCCGACACGCTGCTTCTGTCCGCCGGAGAGCTGTGCGGGGTATTTATCTTTGTACTCGGTAAGGCCGACCATCTCGAGGATGTCATCAATGCGTTTCTTCTGCTCTGCCTTCGGCACATTGGCAAGCTCCAGAGGGAATGCGATATTTCCTGCTACTGTGCGGGAGGACAGCAGGTTGAAATGCTGGAAGATCATGCCGATGCCTTTGCGCTCGCTGCGCAGTTCCGCCTTGGAGAGCTTCATCATGTCTTTGCCATTGATCAGGACTTCGCCTGTGGTCGGTGGTTCAAGCATATTGATGCAGCGGACCAGGGTCGATTTCCCTGCACCGGACTGCCCGACGATACCGTAGATCTCACCATCTCTGATGGTGACGCTGACGTCGTCCAGTGCTTTGAAATTGCCATATACTTTCGTTATATGTTTGAGTTCAATCATTGGAATCTCCTCATAAAAACAAAAAAACTTTCATCGGAAGATGAAAGCTTGCAGTCGCATCATCTTTCGAGAATACACTCGCTGGAATTGGCACCGTTTCATAAAGATGGTTGCCGTGGCTTCAAAGGGCCAGTCCCTCCGCCACTCATGATGAAAGTCGTATGTAATTCAATCGACAAAGCCGATTGAATGAATTGTACTCTTTATGAGAAGGAAAGTCAATAGAGTTTTAAGGACAGCTGTTGGGGACACTGCCCTTTTGCCTTGCAGGAAAGATTTGTGCGATGGAGAAATGCCGTCGGCGCTGCTCAGGCAGATCCTTTGGACCGAGTGGTCCTTCTTGGGAACGTACTCATGTCAGGTACAGGGCATTCCAGGGATGATGACAGGGGCATGGATGGAAGAGACGGCTTAGCCACCGGTCACTCATCTCCCGATCACGACCTTTTTGCCATCCGCTTTCCGATTTTTCTTTTGCACCGCTTTGTCTCTAATGTTATAATATACTAAAGTATCGTAACTATAGCTACCCAATGACAGGAGGACATATCAATGAGTGTGAATCACAGACTGGTGAATCCGCTGACGGATCAGCTTTTCGATGGCATTCTGACTTTGAAGACGAGAGAGGAGTGCTATGAATTTTTTGAAGACCTTTGTACGATCAATGAACTGCGTGACATGTCACAGCGTCTGGAAGTGGCACGTATGCTCGAAGCAGGAGATAAGTATGATCGCATCGAAGAAGCGACGGGCGCGAGCACTGCCACGATTTCCCGCGTGAAGCGTTGCTTGAAATTCGGTGCCGACGGATATGTGCAGGTGCTCTCCCGGATGGGAAAAGACGTGTCGAAGACGACTGACTGATGATTTCAGGGACATGGGGATCCCATTGAGGGATCAGATTTGCCGATGGATGCTGTCTGACGATGATCGGTTCCCTGTCTCCTTCGGTTTTTCAAAAAGGAAGAAATAGCATGCAACCACTCCAACTTTCTCATAAAGGCTTCAAGGCCTATGATATTCGCGGTGTCGTGGGGGCGGAGGTGAACGAAGACCTGGCATATCGCGTAGGCCGCGCGTATGCAGCACTCTACCATCCGCAGGCGATGTGTGTCGGCTATGATATCCGTCCGAGCTCTCCTGCCATCGCTAAGGCTGTCATGCGCGGCCTGACGGATGGCGGCGCGGATGTGATGGACATAGGCCTTTGTGGGACGGAAATGATGTACTTCGCTACGTTCCATTACGGACTTTCCGGCGGCATCATGATTACTGCGAGCCATAATCCATCGAATTACAATGGCTTAAAACTTGTGCGCGAAGGGGGGATCCCTGTCAGTGCTGATACGGGACTGAAAGACATCGAAGCACTCGCATTCTCCGGGGATTTTCCCGAGGCAGAGAAAAAAGGGAAGACCTTTGCGAGACAGATCCTCCAGGACTACATTGACTGTATCCTCTCCTTTGTGGATGTCACGAAGATGAAGCCACTTCACATTGTGGTGGATGCAGGAAATGGCTGTGCCAATATCGCCTTCGCAGAGCTCAAGAAACACCTGCCCTTTACTTTTACAGAATTATATATGGAGCCGGACGGAAGCTTCCCTCATGGTGTGCCGAATCCGATGCTGGAAGAGTGCCAGAAGCCGCTCAAGGAGAAGGTGCTCGAAGAAAAAGCAGATCTCGGGATCGCCTGGGACGGAGACTTTGACCGCTGCTTCTTCATCGATGAAAATGGGAAATTCGTAGAAGGCTGCTACATGGTAGGACTGCTTGCATCCTATTTTCTCAAGAGGCATCCCGGAGAGATCATCATTCACGATCCGCGTGTCTTCTGGAATACGGAAAATATCTGCCGTCTCTATGGAGGTGTGCCCGTCGAATCGAAGGGGGGACATGCTTTCATGAAGGAGACCATGCGTCGCGTCCATGGCATTTATGGAGCTGAAAACAGTGCCCACCATTTCTTCCGTGACTTCTCTTACTGTGACTCTGGTATGATTCCATGGCTCATTGTGACAGAGCTCATGAGTGAGACAGGCAGGCACCTTGGCGAAATGGTCGCTGAAATGGAGAAAGAATTCCCCGTGAGCGGAGAGATCAATCTGCCAGCCAAAAATGTGGAGAAAACCCTCGCTGCAGTCAAGGCAGCCTATGCACCGAAAGCCCTGGCCATCGATCCCACGGATGGCGTAGGGCTTGAGTTTGAAAATTGGCGTTTCAATCTCCGTCCATCGAATACGGAGCCTCTTATACGTTTCAATATGGAGACGATGGGAGACCGATCGCTCCTCGAAGAGAAGAAAGATGAGATCATGAAGCTCGTCGAGGAAAGTAACAGATAAGGTGGCTTATCACTTCTGCGCGGGCAGCAGCGCTCATCGGGCATTCGTTTTGAGAGGATATGCTCTTATCGATCAAAGGCTCTACGCTGATGCATACATAGGATGCATACGATCTCTCATGTAAACAAAGGGGCTGTGAAGAAATGAATTCTCATTTCTTCACAGCCCCTTTTTACTTTGCTTTCATTTGGTTCAGGGTTAGCCCCTCGGGGCGGTGCTCCTTTGATTTTGTACGAAACTGGA
>JAJWRZ010000261.1:0-1052 GCA_021633965.1 Dialister sp. | reverse complement strand
AAACAGAAGCGCCGCGGAGTATAAATAGGGCGATGCCCGAAAGTGGCATTTAAGTCACCAGTCACTAGTCACAAGTCACTCGAGGCTCCTAATCCCTAATCCCCAATCCCTAGTCACTACTTTCGAAAACTCGGAAATGTGAATATGGTCAATATCAGTTACATGGAGTATTTCTATGCTTGAAGAATACAAAGCCTGCCTGTCCCGTGTGACCTTGCTCAGCCGGGAGGAAGAGCAGGCACTTTGGAAAGAATACAAAGAGGAAGAGGAGATCGACGCGCGACAGCGTCTGATCGAGAATTACCAGCCGCTTGTCTTCAAGGAGGCCGTCAAGTATGGCCTGCAGGAGACGGTGACGATGGACCTTATTCAGGAAGGCACTGTAGGGCTCATGGAGGCTGTCGAGCGCTATGATCCTTTGGCCGGTGTCGCCTTCTCCCTGTATGCCATCCATCGCATCCGCGGACGCATGCTGAATTTCCTGAATGCCAATAAGAAAGAGATACTTCTCAAGGACGGGGAGGAAGAGAAGGTCTTCCTTGCGCAGGCCATTCCCGATATGGCTTTCGAAAGTGCCGACCGTGAATCGCTGCATGCGGCAGTCGACCTGGCAGTGCAGCGACTCTCTGCCAAAGAGCAGGATGTCATCCGCTCGGTCTACCTGGCGGAGCAGACCGCTCAGGAGACTGCCGATGCCATGGGCGTCAGCCAGGCCTACGTCTACCGCCTCGAGAAACGCGGCATCCGGCGTCTGCGCGGGATGCTCTCGAAGCTGATCCATGAGAGAAAGTAGGGGATGACGTGGCATAGCGTTTCTTGCGATCCCATTTTCGGCACCGTCTCGCTGCCCCGCTGAACCTATCGGAAAGAGTAAGATGGAACAGAAATCGGATCTCTGCGCCTCGGACCCTGTCAAACATATCATTCCACCCTGAAAACACTCGAATTTCTGCAAGAATGCTTGAAAATACAAGCAAATGTGAAAGAAATAATAATTGTGGATGTTCACTTGTACTTCTAAAACACTGATTATATATAAGAATCATGTAATC
>JAJWRZ010000135.1:1704-5528 GCA_021633965.1 Dialister sp. | reverse complement strand
GTATGGGGTGTGGAAAGGGGTGCGGGGAAGGTGACTGGCCCCGTCCGTATCTTCTGCCCGCCGGCCTACCCATGCCTTCCCGATACCGTTTCCCCGTCCCCTCTAGCCATTTCCTATTCGCCTATAGTATAATAGAAAATATTTTGACGTAAGAGAACGGGGGAGCGCAGGAATGAAGAAATACGTAGTCATGATCCTGATCGCGATCGTGCTGATCATTGGCGGCGGTACATTTGCCTATTTCCACTTTGCCAATGGCGGACCATGGCAGGGGACATGGTGGGGCGTGCAGGACGCCGGCGTAAACTGGTCCGGCGATCACATACGAAATCTTGAGACCGTCACCTTCACCCAGAATGACGACAAGACCATCATCGTAGACCATAAGGTCCAGCAGGGCAGCCGTGAAGTACCGGGCAGCCTCACCGGCACCGGCCGCATCGATGGCGGCCGCCTGGTCATCACGCCGAAAAACGGCGGCAAGGAGCTGGCTCTCTCCTACAGCGCGGTCTCCAGATCCATTGATACCCCTTTCACGAATGCGGACAAGAGTACCGTCACACTGAAGGCACTCGCTCCGGAAAACAATGAGGAGATGGAATCCATACGAAGCGAGATCGTCCAGATCTCTCAAAAGCCGGAAAATAAAATCGATACGACTTTATCGAAAGCAAAAAGCTGAAAAGAAAAGCGTGCATGTCGTTCTCTGACAAACGACATGCACGCTTTTTATGTTGCCGGTGCGGCTTCCCATGGGATCGCGGCGATGGCAGCGGCTTTCCGCCGATCTATGCCCCGATATCCGAAGGTCGTATTTCGACTTTTCGTGAAATGGCAGGGACGCTCCCTACTCCTTGCTCTTCGCTTCGATCGCCGCCGTCTCTGCTTCTTCTGCCATGGCCTCCTTGGCTTCCTTGAGCGCCGCCTCTCTCACGGCCTCCTGCTTTTCCTTTTTCTTGGTGAAATGGGAGATGACCTCCGGGACCATGTTCAGCACCTTATCGATGGTGCCATTCGGCCCTGCATTCTTGATAGAGAAAAGCTCGACGCGTTCCCCCTTCATGATGAGGACGGCGGTCGGTGTCACCTTGCCGCCGCCGGCGCCCCCTACGGCATTCGTGCCCTGACTGCCGGTGCCGAAGCCGAAGGAAATATCCACAAAGGGCACGATGGTCGCATCACCCAGATAGATGGGCTGTCCCACCACGGACTCGGTGGTGATCATCTTCTTGAAATCTTCAAAGATCTGCTTTCTAACTTCATCATCCATGGTTCTTTTCCTCTTTTCTGAAATGCCAGAACTCTCTGGCGGGTCTCGACAGGAGAAGCCTGCCGGCTATATAGATCATAGTCAAAGGAATGATCCGCCCCTTTGCCTCCCCCAACAGGGTATTCACGGGCTGTAGATAATTCCATCGAATCTCTTTTGTCTCTTGGGCAAGGAACGCCATCGCCATACCGCAGGCAATGCCCGTCGTCATAGGATCGCCTGTCCCAAAGTCTCCCCGAATGCGGCACCTGCGTGGAAAGCTGTGCGACAGGAGCTTTCCTGCCGCATGGAGGACACGCTCCGCGAGCCCATTTCCCATGGCGAAACGGATCTCTCGCCAAAGGGAGGCCCCCTTCTTCTCCGCGCGCGCACTCTCCGCTTGCGCCTCGGCAGCATCCGGCAGCCTCTCATGCACTTCTGCCTTCTCTTCTGCCTGTGCGAGCGCTTCTTCCATCCAGTCCATTGGAGGCTCTTCTGTCATTTCCACTGGAGGCGAGGGCTCTTTTCCGGCAGGCGGAAGCTCGATTTCCTTCCTCCAAAGCCCCAAAAGCACGGAGACCGACAGGATGAGCCTCCAGCGCACGAGCGTCACGGTATAACGGATGGGGATCAGGAGAAGTATAAGAACAGCGGCGAGGAGAAAGGCAAGCATGCCTATGATCATAGACCGTAGAGGCGCGCCAGGCTCTGGGCTGCCTCCTTCACCTCCCGCACCAGGTACGACGGAGAGAGCACCTTGACGAGCGGTGCCTTCTTCAGAGCCCAGGCTTTCATGGCGGCTTGGGGAAGCGTCACTTCCATGGTCACCTTATCCGGGCTCGCAGAAATGAGACGGGCCCTCTTGCCGAAATCCGTCTGAATGTCTGTCAGAAGGCGCACATCTGCCTCGAAGGTGATCTCTACGGGATTTCCTGTATAAATATCCCGATCTGCCACCAGAAGCTCATCGAGCTTCGCAGAGGCATCGGCGCCTGCGAGGCTTTTCTGTCCTCGCGCCGGCGCAGAAAGGAGCGTGATGTCCGCCATACGGTCTACGAAAAAATAGGAAATATCCTCCCGTCCTTCCACATTGCAGAGAAGACAGTACCGATCATCCGATGCGATCACCTGAAACGGATGTACGATATAGCAGCGCGCCTCTCCTGACGGGCTCACACCGTGA
This sequence comes from Dialister sp., assembly GCA_021633965.1. Lineage (GTDB taxonomy): Bacteria > Bacillota > Negativicutes > Veillonellales > Dialisteraceae > Dialister. The sequence goes on along the minus strand of JAJWRZ010000135.1, from coordinate 3,096 downwards.
TGCCGTTTGCCGTCCACTTCATAGTGGTCATAGTAAAAGGAAATCTGCCTCTTTTCGCAAAGTGCCTGCGAGAGCAGGACGAGCGTCTCCCTCACGTCCGGGAGATTCTGCGGAAGCGGCAGATTCCGTATGCCTTCCTTCCCGTCCTCAAAAGAACGGCACTGCAGCCTCTTCAGCTTCTCTGCGAGCTGGCGGATCTGTCCCGCCGGAAGATGCGAGAAATAGAGAAGATCGATCACCGTCTTCAGATCCTGTGGCGAGAGCACATGATCCCAGTACCAGTCAAGCGAAAGCGGCGCTTCCTTCCCATTCACCATGCGCGGCACCTCGCGGCACATCACAGGAAGCCCCGCCTCCTTCAGGCGGAGCAGATTTCTGGATATAGACTTGCGGCTCACGACCATACCATACTTGCTCTCCATAAGACGAAGAATGTCCTGCTGAGACAAAGGGTGATCCTTGTCCGACTCGCGCAAAAGGACCTGCACGATGCGGATGATAGAGAGCTTGCTGCCCGTCTCACTGCTTGCCATAGGATCACCTCCTTAGGAAAATGAGGGATGCGGATACGAGGAAACTGCCGGTGACACATCCCCGCTCACTTTCTCGAGAATACCCAGTCACTCACCGCCGAGCCGAAATTCGCGAGCGCAGCGAGGGCTGGCGCGAAAGGCGCTGCGTGGATCAGCCGATGCACGAGCCCCGCGATGGCGACGCCGCCCAAAAGATCCGTCGGATAATGCACACCGGCGAAAATACGGGAAAATGCAAGAAGGCCGGCAAAGGCCGCCATCAGCTGCGCCCCCGGCATGTGCATGCGGAGAAGCTCCATGACGACGATGGCCCCATTCATCGTGTGATTGCTGGGAAACGATGCATTGGCCTTATGCCCGGTGAAATTCCAGATGCGCCAGTCGCATACAAAAGGCCTTCTCCGTCTCCACACCCTGCCGATGGCAAAGGAAAAAAGAGAGGCGACCACGACCCCCGCGAAGGACAGCACGCAGCAGAGCCTGCGCGCCTTCCGTCCTTCCCCTGGTGCAAACCAGAGGAGAAGTCCGTAGATCACAAAAGCCCAGTGTCCGTAGCGTGTGACAAGGTCCATGAACAGACTCGCCTTGCGAGAGACGGATGTGGCTTCATTCACCTTTCTTACGATATAGAGATCCGGATTCATCAGCTTCCTCCTTTGCTGCTTGTTGCTTCTCATTTTAGCATAAGGAGGGGAATTTGACAAAAGCGGGGACACGGGGAGGACAAGTAAAAAAGAGCCGCGTGGCCCTTTTTATACGTTCTTCTTTTTTTCTTCCGCTTCCTTCTTCTTTTTCTCTACCGTTTCCAGATAGCCGCTCCGCCGAAGCACCATAGACAAAATGGCGCCCAGCGAGCCTA
>JAJWRZ010000135.1:0-1694 GCA_021633965.1 Dialister sp. | reverse complement strand
GATGAAAATATTCATCGTCGTGAATCCCTCGCCCCAGCCGATACGAAAGATCGCATAAGCAAGCACGACAAAAAGCAGTGAATCTTGAAATTTACCAAACATCGCGTTCCCTCCCATCTTTTCTCCTACAATAGCGGAAAGCATGGTCCCCGTCAAGTAAAAACTTTTCATGTGCATGGAGGAGAGATGGGGGCTAGTGACTGGTGACTAGTAGCTAGGGATTAGGAGCCTCAAGTGACTTGTGACTAGTGACTTGAAAGGTGCTTTCGAGCATCGCCCCATCCATACTCTGCGGCGCTTCTATATTTTTATGCGCCGCACCACCCCCGCTGAACCCTCTGAACCGGTAGAACCCGCTCCCCCTCTTTCGCAAACAATCAAGGGGGGCAGGCAGCACGCCCACGGTCTAACCCAAAAAGCAGTCCCTCACGGGACTGCTTTTCATCAGCATGTATGGCATTCGTCATAGAGCCCTTCCTTTTTCAAGAGCTCGATGACCGTCTCACCGATATGCGCTACCGTTTCTGCGACAGGGATCCCCACCGCATTCAGCGCAGCGATCTTTTCTACCGCAGTCCCCTTGCCGCCGGAAATGATGGCGCCGGCATGACCCATGCGCTTTCCTGGAGGTGCCATGCGACCGGCGATGAAGGCAGCGACAGGCTTCTTCATATTGTCATGGATCCATTTCGCAGCCTGCTCCTCCGCCGTACCACCGATCTCGCCGATCATGAGGACCGCCTTGGTATCCGGGTCGTCATTGAAAAGCTTCAGTGCATCGATGAAGTCCGTGCCTTTGATCGGGTCGCCACCGATACCGATCGCACTCGTCTGTCCGATGCCTGCATTGGTCAGCTGGAAGGTCGCTTCGTAAGTCAGCGTGCCGGAACGGGAAACCACGCCCACGTGGCCTTTTTTATAGATCTGCCCCGGGATGATGCCGATATTCGCTTCATCGACAGAAATGAGCCCCGGGCAGTTCGGTCCGATGAGGCGGGTCTTTTTGCCCACCATGTAGCGGTGCACCTTGACCATATCTTCGACCGGGATATGTTCCGTGATGCAGACGACGAGCTCCAAGCCCGCTTCGACTGCTTCGAGGATAGCATCGGCCGCAAAGGCAGCCGGTACGAAAATGACCGAGGTCGTGGCTTTGGTGACAGCGACGGCATCTCTCACGGTATTGAAGACCGGTACGCCGCAGCAGACTTCACCGGCTCTTCCCGGTGCCGTGCCGCCTACGATATTTGTGCCATACTTCTGCATCTGTTCGGTATGGAAACGGGCTGCCTTGCCCGTGATGCCCTGCACAATGACTTTGGTATCTTTATGAATTAAAACGCTCATGGGTACATCCTCCTAGATGATGTTGTTTGTTGTTTGTTGCCTGTTATTTGTTGTTTCCGAGCAAAGGGGTTATGGTTTAAGGTTTAAGGTTTGGACAATACAAGAGGGCATCGCCCCATATATACACGGCGCTTCTATATTTTTATGCGCCGTACCACCATTTCTCATTTCTAATTTCTCATTTAAGCAATGCGTTCAAACGGAATCAAAGGACGGAACGCCCCACAGGCTAACCCTGAATCCTGAAGTTTGAAAGCAGGCATGAGTAGCTAGTGGCTAGGGATTAGGGATTAGGGATTAGGAGTGACTGGTGACTGAAATGTCATTTTCAGGCATCGCCCCATATA
>JAJWRZ010000260.1:0-1081 GCA_021633965.1 Dialister sp. | reverse complement strand
AGGTGCCCCGCAGGGGCGGATAGGGTGACTATGGTATGAAAGACAGCTGGGATAAGGTTTCCCGGTCACTCCTATGAGAGCTGCAAGTCCCCCGCGGCAGATGGAACGCGAAAATGAGATGATCGTTATTTCACAGCCCCTTTTCTGCTTCTTATTCTTCCTCTTCCTCATCATCTACAAAGATCTGCTGTGCCGCTTTATAACTGAGAGACGTATTTCCCTTCGGCGTTTCCAGAAGGATCGGCCCTTCGTAAGGCTCCTTTTCCAGCACGGTGACAGGCATATCGATCTCGATCCCCTTACTCTGGATATAGTCCATCAGGCTGTAGTCCTCCATGACGCGGCGCACATGGGTCTTCTCGCCCTCCTCCAGCTCGACAAGGACGCGGCTCGTGATGCCGCTCCTGCTGCCATCCACACGCGGGATCGGATCACCGTGCGGGCAGTACTCCGGATTTCCCAGATATGCATCGAGCTTGCTGCAGAGCTCCTCATTCGTCTGATGCTCGAGGCCTTCTGCCAGCTCATGGGCGCCGCTCCATGAGAAATGCAGACACTTCACCAAAAAGACCTCCCACAGCGCATGATACCGCATAAGACGTCCGGCTTCCCTGCGTCCCTTCTTCGTCATCCGGCTGCCTTTGTAGGCGGTGTAATCCACGTATCCCTGCTTCTGCAGCTTTGCGATCATTTCGCTGACAGACGGCGGCGATACATGAAGCATCTCGGAGAGCTCCTTATTCGTCACCAGTTCATGGCTTTCGCTGATGATGTAAATGGCCTTTAAGTAGTCTTCCTTCCCTGATGTCATATCCATCCTTCTTTCCGGAAGAGAGGAAATAAAAATCCCTCATCCCCTAAATTTTTATGCCTAGCGATTCATTATAGATATTATAGGTCATAATTAAATTTTTGGGAAGAGGGAAAAGAAAATACGGATTAGGGAATAGTGACTGTTAGACGCTCTTTCCCGCTCTCTTTCATACCGCTAGTACCCTATCCGCCCCTTTGGGGCACCTTCCCCTCGAGGGGAAGGCTGACGATACGAGGATACCGTCATCTAAAATGCGGCGAAACCGCC
>JAJWRZ010000134.1:0-5578 GCA_021633965.1 Dialister sp. | reverse complement strand
CTTTTTCCACATATGCGTGTATTCGCTTTGACGTTATGGGGGAAGCGGTATTCTCGTATCGTAGCCTTCCCTTCGAGGGGAAGGCTGGCGATACGAGGGAAACCTGCCACTCGCAAACCTTCGGGCATCGCCCCATATATATTTGCGGCGAAGCCGCCACCACAACCCTGAACCCTGAACCCTGAACCCTGAACCCTGAACCCTGAACCCTGAACCCCGAACCTTAAAAAATCTTGTCAAGCAAAACCCCTTGACAAGAGCATTTTCCTCTTGTATAATAACATCCGTTGTGGTGATGAACTATGTCTATTGAAAACATCGTAGAGAAGGGAGAACTCCTTGATTGTTACGGAGAGCTCCTGACGAAGAGGCAGAAGGATTGCCTCGACTTATACTATAATGAAAATCTCACGCTCGCTGAGATTGCTGACTATTTCCATATTTCCCGTCAGGCGGTCCATGATGCGATGCGTCATGGAGAAGAACAGCTGCTTTCCTATGAGGCAGCGCTTCACACCTGCTCCCTTCGCAAGAAGAGAGAGAAGGCTGCCTTACGGCTGCTGCATTTCATTCCCCAGGCAGAGCGGGGAGAGGCAGAGAGTCTTTTGAAAGTGATGACAGAATGAAGGTGACCGGATGCCATTTGAAAATTTAGGAGACAAGCTGCAGTCTGCGTTCAAGGATCTCCGCGGGAAGGGCAAGCTTTCCGAAAGTGACATTGATGGGGCGCTTCGTGAGGTCCGCCGCGCGCTTTTGGAAGCCGATGTCAATTTCAAGGTGGCGAAAGATTTCATCGCTCACGTCCGTGAAAAGGCGATGGGCGAAGAGGTCTTCGGAAGCCTGAAGCCTGACCAGACGGTCATCAAGATCGTCAAAGACGAGCTGACAGAGCTTTTGGGCGGGACACAGAGCAAGATCACTCTGTCTTCCTCCGGCATGACGATCATCATGCTGGTCGGTCTGCAGGGCGCCGGCAAGACGACGACGGCCGGTAAGCTCGCTCTGATGTTCAAGAAAAAAGGCCACCGTCCGATGATGGCAGCCTGCGACGTCTATCGTCCGGCAGCGATCAAGCAGCTCGAAGTCTTGGGCGAGCAGACTGACGTCCCAGTCTACCGCATGCCGCCGAATGTGGATCCGGTCCACATCGCGCAGTATGCGATCGATACAGCCAAGGCATACAACCGTGATGTCGTCATCCTCGATACCGCAGGGCGACTCACGATCGATGAAAAGCTGATGGCCGAGCTTCGCAACATCAAAGCAGAGGTCCATCCGCATGAGATCCTTCTCGTCCTTGACTCCATGACCGGTCAGGACGCCGTGAATACCGCCAAAGCCTTCGATGAAAATCTGGGCATCGACGGCACCATCCTGACGAAGATGGATGGCGACGCCAGAGGCGGTGCAGCGCTCTCTATCAAGACCGTCACTGGCAAGCCGATCAAGATGATCGGTGTGTCCGAAAAACTCGACGGCGGCCTTGAGGATTTCTATCCGGACCGTATGGCCGGCCGTATCCTCGACCTGGGCGACCTCGCTACGCTGATTGAGACAGCCCAGAGAAATATGGATGAAGAATCCATGAAAGACGCAGCGGCGAAGGTGCGTAAAGGGGAATTCACCCTTGACGATTTCCTGAACCAGCTGAAACAGGTGAGAAAGCTGGGATCCTTCCAGAGCATCCTCGGGATGCTTCCGGGCATGGGCAAATTCAAAGACCAGCTGAAGGACATCGACCTTGATGGCAAAGAGGTGAAGCACATCGAAGCTATCATCCTCTCCATGACTCCGCAAGAGCGTGCGAATGTGAAGATCCTGAATGGCAGCCGCCGTAAGCGTATCGCGCAAGGCGCCGGCGTCAAGATCCAGGATGTGAACCGCATGATGAAGCAGTTCGCTGATATGCAGAAGACCATGAAGAAAATGAAGGGTATGAACCCGAAAAAGTTAAATCCATCCAAACTGGGCGGCCTTGGCGGTCTCTCAGGGATGTTCCGTAAATAATCGAGATCATTTCAAGGAGGTGAAATATCAATGTTAAAAATTCGTCTGACCCGTATGGGCGCTAAGAAGAATCCATTCTACCGCATTATCGTTATCGACTCCAAAGCAGCTAGAAACGGCGCACCGACCGATACCATCGGCTGGTACGACCCGGCTAAACTGGACGCTCCGGTAAAGATCGATGAAGAAAAGGTTCTGTCCTGGCTTGGAAAAGGCGCACAGCCGACCGACACTGTTCGTTCCATTCTGAGAAAGAACGGCATCCTCGCTAAGTTTGCAGAAGCAAAGAAATAAGGAGGACGCAAGATGAAGGAATTGGTGGAAACACTGGTTAAGGCTCTCGTCAAAAATCCTGATGCCGTCACCGTCACCATTCTTCAGAAAGGCAGCCTGGAGATCTACCAGGTCCACGTCGCTCCTGAAGACATGGGCAAAGTGATCGGTAGAAAAGGCCGGATTGCGAATGCTATCCGCACCGTAGTCAAAGCAGGGGCCCTGCGTGAAAATCGCAAGGTCGCTGTCGATATTATCTAAGGGGTGCCCTATGGATGAAATGCAGATCCTTGTCCCTGTCGCTGTGAAGTCCAAGCTGACAGAGGCACTGAAGACCACTTTGCTGAATGAAATCAATACGAACCTGTCGCGTGTCGAACATGACATGGCTCAGCTTGAATTTCAGGCAAACGGCCGCATTGCTGAACAGGCTAAAGTCAATATCCAAGCAGCTTCCCAGCTCCGTGCTTCATTTGAAGCCCAGAAGGCGCAGATGCAGCAGGTGAAGGAAAAGCTGACGAACGATAAAGAACACCTGGAAAAGCTGGCTATCGGTGCAGAACTCAACCGCGCACCGATCAACCGTCTCGTGACCATTCATGTCGGTGACGATATGAACAACATCGTAGGCGGGGAAATCCTGGTTGAAGACGGTAAGATTATTGCTTTCCGTGAATGATATGAAATCCGATGTCAAGGTACTCATCGGCCGAATCGTAGCCCCGCATGGTGTGCGGGGTGATTTGCGTATGTTCCCCGATATCGATCGGCCGGAAGTGATCCGTTCGCTGGAGTATCTCTGGATCGGGGGAAAAAAATATCGGCTCATGTCCTGCCGTCCGCACAAGAATATTTATATTCTCCATGTGGAAGGCGTAGAAGACAGAAACCAGACCGAGCTCATGCGTGGTATGGAAGTCGAAGTGCCTGCCTCGGCGCTGCCAAAGCGGACAGACGGCACCTACTACTACCACGAGCTTTTAGGACTTAAAGTCGTGACTGAAGAGGGTGAGCCTGTCGGTATCCTGAAGGAGATCATCGAGACCAAGGCAAATAACGTGTACAGCGTCATTTCCGAAGAGGGAAAGGAGACCCTGATCCCTGCGATCCCGCCCTGCATCCTTCATGTAGACCCTGCAGGCGGCACCATGACAGTCAAGCTTTTGGAATGGGAGTAAGTCCATGAAAATCGATATCTTATCGCTATTTCCGGAATTCATAGAAGCCTTCTTCCATCAGAGCATGATCAAACGTGCTCTGGAAGGCGGCCTCATGGAGATGGCAGTGACGAATCCCAGAGATTTCACCAAAAGCCGGCATGGACAAGTCGATGACACGATCTGTGGAGGTGGGGCTGGGATGCTGATGATGTGCCAGCCTCTTTTTGATGCCTCACATCATGTGCTGCCGGAAAAAGGGCCGCGTGACCGTGTGATCTTCCTGTCGCCGGCCGGCATGCCCTTCACGCAGGACAAAGCAAAACAGCTCTATCGCGACTATGACCATCTGGTACTCATCTGCGGGCACTACGAAGGCGTCGATCACCGCGTCGAAGAGCATCTTGCGGATGAGCTTATCTCCATCGGCGACTATGTCCTGACGGGCGGCGAGCTCGGCGCGATGGTCATCGCAGATGCCGTGGCCCGCATGGTGCCCGGCGTCTTAGGCGATGCGGGAAGCGCACAGAGCGACTCTTTCTATGAGCCGATCCTCGAGTATCCGCAGTACACCAAGCCGGCTGATTACAACGGCTGGAAAGTGCCGGATGTGCTGCTCTCCGGCCATCATGCAAACATTGCGAAATGGCGCAGGAAAGAAGCACTGCGGCGCACCTTGAAGTGCCGCCCGGATCTCTTAGAGAAGCTCACACTGACCAAGACCGATCAGAAGCTCATGCGAGAAATAGAAGAGGAGGAGAAGTAATGGCACCTGTGTATATCGGGCTCATCCACTATCCCATTTATAATAAGCACATGGAAGTCGTCACTACAGCTCTGACCAACTATGACCTCCATGACATAGCCAGAACGGCAAAAACCTATGATGTGAAGCGCTACTTCATCGTGCATCCTGTCGAAGCACAGCGTGAAATGGCGAGCCGCATCATGAACCACTGGAAAACCGGTGGCGGCGTGCATTACAATATCAACCGGAAGGAAGCCTTCGAGGAAACGGAACTGGTCCCGACCCTGGAGGATGCCATCGCCTGGATCGAAAAAGAGACAGGCAAAAAACCGGCCATCGTGACCACGGACGCCCGGGTCTATCCAAATACTGTTTCCTACACAGAAATGCGCAGGAAGATCCACGAAGAAGATACGCCGATCTTCATCCTCTTTGGCACAGGCTTCGGCATGACCAAGGAAATGATGAAACAGTTCGACTACATCGTGGAACCCATCTACGGGGCGGGTACGTACAACCATCTGTGCGTGCGCAGCGCCGTAGCCATCATCCTCGACCGCCTTCTGGGCGAACCCTGGTGGAATCAAAAGGAGGAATAACGTACTATGTCCGGACATTCTAAGTGGGAAAATATTAAGCGTAAGAAAGGCAAGACTGATGCCATTCGCGCAAGGATCACCACTAAAATCTCCAAGGAAATTACCATCGCAGCCCGCATGGGCGGCGGTGATCCCGTCGGCAACATGCGTCTGAAGCTGGCCCTCACCAAGGCTAAACAGAACAATGTACCGAAGGAAAATATCCAGCGTGCCATCGCTAAAGGCGTCGGTGCTGCCAGCGGTGCAGGCTTCGATGAAGTCACCTACGAAGGCTACGGCCCGGGAGGTGCAGCTGTCATCGTCGAATGCAATACCGATAACAGAAACCGTGCAGCCGCAGATATCCGTCACGCATTCACCCATCACGGCGGTTCTGTAGGCACACCGGGATGCGTAGGCTGGATGTTCAAGAAAAAAGGCTCTATCATCGTAGCCAAAGACGCAGCCGATGAAGACACTGTCATGATGATCGCTCTCGACGCAGGCGCTGACGATGTCACTACCGGCGAAGACAGCTATGAAATCACGACCTCTCCGGAAAACTTCCTCACCGTCTCCGAGGCCCTCGAAAAAGAAGGCATCGAAGCGGAAGCTTCCGAACTGGCTATGGTTCCAGACAACTATGTCAAGCTCGAAGGCGATGCTGCTCAGACCATGCAGCATCTCACCGATGAACTGGAAGAACTCGATGATGTACAGGAAGTGTACACCAACGCAGAACTGCCGGAAGATGCGGAATAATAAAAAAGGGGCTGTGAAGAAATGAATCCTCATTTCTTCACAGCCCCTTTTTA
>JAJWRZ010000133.1:0-5655 GCA_021633965.1 Dialister sp. | reverse complement strand
TCGCGTCGGAGTATTCCTTGCATTGCATGAAAATATAAGAGTAAAATCGAATAACGATTTAATCAGTGTTTCCCTAGTTTTTTCAGGCAATCGATGGCAAATCGTGCATAGATGGCACTGCCATCCGGGAAGGTGTCTTCGTCGACGTCGAAGGCAGGGTGATGGTGGACGCAGTCGATGCCTTTGTCCCGATTTCTGGCGCCTAAGAAGGCGAAGAGGCCGGGGATGGTCTCAAGGTAGACAGAGAAGTCTTCTGCGCCCATCTGTTTTTCCATGGGCACGAGGGCGTCCTTTCCCATGATGTCAGAAGCGGCCTTGCGCGCGATGTCATTCAGGTCTTTGTGCTCATTGATGAGGGGCGATGGTCCGAATCGGTAGGAGCACTCGGCACGGCAGCCATAGCCTTCGGCGATCTTTGCGGCGCATGCTTCGATGAGCTGGGGAAGGCTCTTGCGGAAGGCTTTGTCGAAAGCGCGGGTGGTGCCGACGAGCTCGACTTCATCAGCGATGATATTGCTCTGGGTGCCGCCATTCATCATACCGACGGTAAGGACGAAGGTATTCTGCGGATCGTTCACGCGGCTGGATAAGGTCTGCAGGCCCATGACGACGGCTGCGGCAGCGACGATGGCGTCTTTGCCCTGATCCGGCGCACTGCCGTGGGCAGATCTCCCATGGATCTTGATGACGAATCGATCGCTCGATGCCATGCGTGGGCCGTCGTCGATGTTGACGGTGCCGGACTCGAGGGTCGCCCAGATGTGCATGCCGAAGATGGCGGAAACGTCAGCGAGTGCGCCTTTCTCGACGTAGTGGCGGGACTCGGTGCCGATCTCTTCTGCCATCTGGAAAAGGAGTTTCACGGTGCCGTGGATCTCTTCCCGATGCTGGGTCAGGATCTTCGCCGCGCCAAGGAGCATGGCGGTGTGACAGTCGTGGCCGCAGGCGTGCATGACGCCGGCATTCTGGGAGGCGTAGGGCTTTGTGAGGTCGGCTTCCTGAATGGGGAGGGCATCGATATCGGCACGAAGGGCGACGGTCTTGCCGGGGTATTTCCCATGGATGATGCCGACGCAGCCGGTGATGTCGTCCCAGGAGAGGATCTCGTCGACGCCCATCTTCTGAAGTTCGGCCATGATGTGCTTCGTGGTATTCACCTCATGATTTCCCAGCTCGGGATGGGAGTGGAAATAGCGGCGCTCGCTCACGATGTAGTCTTTTTCTGCGAGTGCCAGTGTTTTCGTGTCGATCATGCTTTCTCTCCTTTCAGGAAATCGGTGGCGAACTGGGCGAAGAGGGCGCTACCCTTGTCCAGGATGTCGTCATTGACGCAAAAGTCTTTCGTGTGAAGCGGGAAGGTGGTGCCGTCTTTTTCATCGTGGTAGCCAAGGAAGCAGAGGACGGCGGGGACTTTCTCCATGATGACGGCAAAGTCTTCAGATCCCATCTTCTGCTTCATGGAAGCGAGGACGTCCTCACCGTAGAGCTTCACAGCGGCCTTACGCGCGGTTTCGACAAGGAGCGGCTTGTCATTGATAGCGGCAGGCTCGCTCGTCTGGATGCTCATCTCGGCGGTGCAGCCGAGCGCTTCGGCGGTGGCTTCGGCGAGCTTCTTCAAGCAGATCGGCATCGCACGGAAATTCTCGAGATCGAAGGTGCGGATGGTGCCGGTCATCTCGACTTTGTCAGAGACGATATTGAACTGGCCGCCGGCGCGGACGGTACCGATGGTGATGACGAGCGGACGGAGGGCATTATTCACGCGGCTCTCAAGGGTCTGCAGGTTCATGATGATGGCGCTCGCGGCAACGATGGCGTCTTTGCCGAGGTGCGGCATGGAGCCGTGGGTGGATACGCCGTGTACGGTCAGTGTGAAGTCGGTGCAGGAAGCCATGCGAGGGCCTTCTTCGATGCTGAAGGTCCCTTTCGGGATCTCATTCATCACATGCATCGCCATCGCGCCGTCGACGCCCGCAAAGCAGCCGTGGTCAACGTAGTAGTTCGAGCCGTGGCCGGACTCTTCGGCGGACTGAAAAAGGAATTTGACAGTACCTTCGAGCTCGTCTCTTTGGCGAGCGAGGAGCTTGGCTGCGCCAAGGAGCATCGCTGTATGGCAGTCGTGGCCGCAGGCGTGCATCACGCCTTTGTTTTCCGAGCAGTAAGGAAGTTCATTCTCTTCCGTGATAGGAAGTGCGTCGATATCGGCGCGCAGCAGCAAGGTCTTTCCTTTCTTTCCGCCGCGCAAGGTGCCGATGAGGCCGTAGTAGTCATCAAAACGGGTGACTTCGATGCCGAGGGCTTCAAGCTCCTTCTGAATGTATGCGGTGGTCTTTTCTTCATGAAAGGACAGCTCCGGATGCTGATGTATCATGCGGCGGTGGCGCTGGATCTCAGGGAGCAGCGCGCTGGCTTCGTCTTTGAAATTCATAAATTCTCCTTTTTGTAGAAAAAGTGATTGGGGTTCGGGATTCAGGGTTCAGGGTTCGGGGTTAGCCCCTGGGGCGTGCCGTCCCATGATTGCGGGTGAAAGAGGTTCAGCGGGTTCTATAGGTTCAAGAGGTTCAACGGGGGTGGTGCGGCGCATAAAAATCAAAAGCGCCGCGGAGGTTTGAATCTATCGGTGTTCTCGTATCGCAACCTAATCCCTAGCTACTAATCCCTAGCTACCAGTCACCAGTCACTTCTAATTCCAAGCCACTCATGGCCGATCCCATCATCCCAGATGAATGAATCCGCCAGGTCCGAGCGGCAGGTCGAGGATGACCCAGACGGACAGCATGACGAGCCAGACGATGGTGAAGGAGATGGAGTAAGGAAGCATATTCGCAATGACCGTCCCCATACCGGTGTCTTTTTCATAACGGCGGACAAAGCCTAAGATCAGCGGGAAGTAGTAGAAAAGCGGCGAGAGCGGATTCGAGATGGAGTCGCCGATACGGTAAGCGACCTGTGTGACGGCAGGATCATAGCCGAGGATCATCATCATCGGGACCATGACCGGCGCAAGGATCGCCCATTTCGCAGAGGCAGAGCCGATGAAGATGTTCACGATAGAGGACACGATGACGAGACCGATGATGAGCGGGACACCGGTGAAGTTCAGATCCTGCAGAAGGCCTGCGCCTTTGATGGCCAGGACAGCGCCGAGGTTCGACCAGGCGAAGTAGCTCGTGAACTGTGCGCAGAAGAAGCAGAGAAGAATGTAAGAGGAAATGTCTTTGAATGCCTGAGAAATGTCGGCAAACATGTCCTTATCATTTTTGTATTTCCCGGAAGCAAAGCCGTATACAGCGCCCGGGATGAAGAGGATGACGGTGATGGTCAGAATGATGCCGGACATGAAGGGGGACTTCCCGTCCATGATGGAGCCGGTCTTCGGATCGCCCAGGATCGGATGATCGCCGAGGCACATGAAGAGGAGGACGGCAAGACCGATGGCTGTCGCAATGAGTGCTTTTGTGACAGCGGCTTTCTTCTTCGGCGTGAGCTCGAGCGTTTCCTTATCAAGCTCATACTTGGTAAGATCTGCGCCTGCAAAGCGCGGTGCCATGAAGCGTTCGGTGACAAAGGTGCCTACGAGAGAAAGTGCGATGCAGGATGCCACGAGGAAATAGTAGTTGATCGCCGGAGATCCGGTGTAGTTCGGATCGATCATACGCGCTGCCGCTTCGGTGAAACCATATGCCAGAGAGTCCGACATACCGATCATCATATTCGCACAGAAGCCGGCTGCGACGCTCGCAAAGGCGCAGAATACACCGAGGAGCGGGTGACGCCCCATGCTGAGGAAGATGACACCGGCCACAGGCGGCAGGACGACGAATGCCGCATCGCCTGCGACATTGCCATTGATGCCGACGAAAATGATCGCAAAGGTGACAATCGCCGGAGACGCGCTTCCCAAGATCTTCTGCATGAAGGCCGCAAGGAAGCCGCTCTTTTCTGCGACGCCCGCGCCAATGACGCAAACGAGTACCATGCCGAGCGGAGCAAAGCCAGAGAAGTTGCTGACGGCTTTCGACCAGATCATGCGAAGACCGTCGACGCTCAGAAGATTCACGACTTTGATGACTTTGTGTGTGCCCGGATGCACTGCTTCGGCCCCCATAGAGGCAAAGACGGCAGACAGCACGAGTACGATACAGGCCAGCAGGATAAAGAGCGTGGCCGGATCAGGCAGCTTGTTTCCCGCCACTTCGACGGTGTTCAGGAACCTGTCCATCAAGGATTTCTTCTTGGTTTCTTCCATAAATAACTCCCCATTTTTAAAATACCCATAAAAAAAATTCCGCACACGAAAAGAGCATCTTCGTTTGCAGAATCTTCATTGATGGGCTTGTGAAATTTGTTAAAGTCAAGTATACACCTATCTCTCATGAAAAGCAAGTTTCACAAGAACGCCCCTGCCGTCTTCATCTCCGTATCGCAGACGGTCGAAAGGAAGCGGTCGAGGTAGCGGGCACACTCCGTGAAGAGGGCTCTTGAGATCGAGCCTTCGAAGGATCTTCCCCAGCGGTAGCCGCGAAAGCGGCAAAGGAGGTCTCTCGCTCCTTCGGAAAGGGCTGTCGGGTCTTCTATGGCTTCCGTAGGATCGTAACCCGCCGCGGCCAGTAGCTTGACAGCGGCAATGAAGGCGATGACTCGAGGATTCCTCTCTTCCACCGCACGGGCAGCAGCCATGAGGATGTCATAGGCTTCATCCTCCTTCTGCCCCACGGGATAGAGGGCAAGCACCAGCTCGATCACATAGTACCAGCAGGTCATGTCTTCGTAGGAAAGCTTCATCATATCGAAAAGAAGGCGGCCCTCATACTGACTGATGACACCATACTCGGGATAGATTGCTGCCGAAAGGCGGACGCAGGCAAAGGAGAGGAGGATGCCTGTCCCGCATCGGTTCATCACGGCGCGCGGCAGCGTCAGATGGATGAGTCCCATCTCGCGGGTAAAGAGTGAAAGGCTCCGCCCGCCTTCGCCGCCTTTGGACGCACGCAGGACGATCCCTTCTAGATTTCTGATTTGGGGTGTTGGCATGGTCGGGTGTTCCTTTTAACGATAGATGTGGGTTCAGGGTGCGCTCGTGGGGCGGCTCGCCCCTTGATTGCGATTGAAAGCTCTACTCGCCAGTTAGGAGTGAGGAGTTAGGAGTGAGGAGTGGTGGTGCGGCGCATAAAAATCAGAAGCGCCGCAAAGTATGAATAGGGCGATGCACGAAGACGGTATTCAAGTCACCAGTCACTAGTCACTAGTCACTCTAAGCTCCTAATCCCTAGCTACTCATCCCTGCTTTCAAACTTAGTCACTGGGGCGTGCCGCCCTTTGATTGCGTGCGAAAGAGGTTCAGAGGGTTCAACAGGTTCAGTGGGTAGGGCGGGGGTCGTGCGGCGCATAAAAACAGGGAAACGCCGCGAAGTTTTGATAGCGCTTCGCGCGCATCGTCATTTCGAGCGTAGCCGAGAAATCTTTATTGCAGAACGTTCATCGCCTGATATGAGGCAGCACCAGGACATCGTTTTCCCTCGGCGCATACACGCTGATTCCCGCAATGCAGTAAAGATCCCTCGGCTGCGCTCGGGATGACGATGCCGGAGAATCCCAGTCACTCCTAATCCCCAATCCCTAATCCCTAGCCACTCATCCCTGCTTTCAAACTTA
>JAJWRZ010000132.1:0-5658 GCA_021633965.1 Dialister sp. | reverse complement strand
AGCAAAGTAAAAAGGGGCTGTGAAGAAATGAATCCTCATTTCTTCACAGCCCCTTCAGATCAGCGTTTCTCGATCATTTCTGATCAGCGAGGTACGCTTTGAGCGCATCAGCGAGTCTCTTTACGCCTTCTACGGTGACATCGTCATCATTGTAGGAGAAGTTCAGGCGGAAGAAGTTCTTCTTGCCGGATTCCGGGAAGAAAGCATCGCCCGGTACATAAGCGACTTTTCTTTCCAGTGCGTACTTGAAGAGGTCGCGGGAGTTGCAGCCTTCCGGCAGTTCGACCCACAGGAAGAGTCCGCCATGCGGATAGGTGCATTTGACATCCTTCGGGAAGTATTCTTTGATGGCATTGCACATGACATCACGGCGATGTCCATACAGCTTGCAGTTGTCCTGGACGTGGCCTTCGAAGTCATAGTTCTTCATGTACATAGCGACTTCACGCTGGGTGACGGATGGAGTAGCAAGGTCGGTGGAGCCTTTGACGAGATCCATCTTCGCGAGGATCTCATCATTGCAGACCATCCATGCGAGTCTCATGCCAGGAGCCAGTGTCTTGGAGAAGGTGCCGGAGTACATGACGAGGTGTTTCGGATCCATGGTGATGAGCGGAGCGATCTCTTCGCCTTCGAAACGCAGATCGCCGTAGGGGTTGTCTTCGAAGACAGGGATCTCATACTTGGTAACGATTTCCATCATTTTCTTGCGGCGTTCGAGGGACATGCAGCGGCCGGTCGGGTTCTGGTAGTTCGGAATGACGTAGATGAATTTGACATTCGGGGTGGATTCCAGATATTTTTCCAGTTCTTCCGGAATGATGCCGTCATCATCGGTCGGGACTTCGATGTATCTTGGCTGTTCGAAATTGAAAGCACCGATAGCGCCGAGGTAGGTCGGGCTTTCGCAGAGAACGACGTCGTCTTTGTTCAGGAAGACACGGCCGACGATGTCAAGGCCCTGCTGGGAGCCAGTGACGACCATGATGTTCTTCGCTTCGACCTTTTCCATTCCCATCGGCATGTACATTTTGTTCATGCGATCAGCGATGGCTTCACGCAGGCCGAGGAAGCCGAGGGACGGGCCGTACTGCATAGCGCCGGCGCCATCTTCTTCACGGACCTTGACAGCGACTTCGGTGAGTTCCTTCAGCGGGAAGGTCTTCGGAGCCGGCAGACCGCCTGCGAAGGAAATGATATCCGGCTGCGCGGTCAAAGCCAGCAGGGGACCAAGGTCGGAAGGACCCATGTGTTCGAGTACATCAGAAAAACGAATTGCCATAGCAATCTCTCCTTTCAAAATAAGAAGACGGTGTCTTCTGTATTGCCTGTTGTTCTATAAAAGAATGAGTCAGAGGGTTCAGGGTTCAGGGTTCAGGGTTGCGGTGGCGGCTTCGCCGCATTTTATATGAAGCGATGCCCGAAGGCTGGGGGATAGAAGTCAGATGTCTGATGTCTCCTAGTCTAATCCCTAGCCGCTCATCCCAGCTTTCAAATGCAGCAGTCCGCGTTCCTTTCGGAAAAACAAAAACGCCCCTACTTCCTTTCGGAAGTAGGGGCGACATGCGCGGTACCACCCTACATTATACTCAATTCATCCCTAACGCGGATCTGCGCCTTTCCCTACTCCGTTCGAAAAAGGGGCTCACAGGGGATGATCATCCATCATAACCGGTACTGCTTTTCACCATCCAGCAGCTCTCTGAAACTTCCTCACGATCGATCCTGTCCTGTTCTTTGCCTTTCCTGCCTGTAACGCCGGCGGCGTCAGAGACTTATCATCCCTGAGACTCCCGAGTGAGCTGAAGCGTCTTCTGCGCTGACTTTCACCATCCGTCAGCTCTCTATACCATCCGGCGCTGTTTCTCTCGTTCTCTGCCTTTCATTCTTTTATTGTATATCTGATTTTACTACTCTTAGAAGAAATGTCAATAGAAAGTTTGAATACGGAACGGCTCCGGCAAGCGGTAGAGAGAAGCGGGTCTCCACTCCCCATCACAAAAGCCCCCTCCTTCGAGTGGGGCTTTCTGATCCACGCTATTTTCTTAGTTGCTTTCTCTGAAATACGGCTTGAAATTCGATTCATGGGCGCCCTTGCTGTCCTTCCCGCGGTTATCGCGGCGGCCGTTTTTGTTATTATCGAAACGGCGGCGACGTCCGTCGAAGCGACGGCCATCACGGCCTTCTGCCCCATCGCGGCCTTCCCCGTGGAAGCGTCTTCTCGGGCGGTCTCCGCCATCGAAGCGGCGGCGCGGGCCATTGCCTCTTCTTCTACGGAAATTCGGGAGCTCTTCGGTGATATTGACCGGAGTGACGTCCGGCTGCTTGGTGAGGAGCTTGATCGCTGCAGCGACAAGAGAGATGGAGTCGACATCATTCAGGAGATCTTCGGCGCTTTCTCTATAGTCTTCCAGTCCCCCTGCCTGTGCGGTATCCGAGAGACTTTCGATGGCTGCCTTCTGATTTCCTTCGATGACCTGAGAGAGAGTCGGGACTGCCCGTCTCTTGATGCGGCGGCGGATGACACGCTCGATGTCACGAAGCTGACCCATTTCTCTGGAAATGACGAAGGTCGTCGCAAGTCCCGTCTGTCCCGCACGGCCGGTACGACCTACACGGTGGACGTAGATCTCCGGATCCTGCGGCATGTCGAAGTTGTAGACGTGGGTGACGCCGGAAATATCAAGACCACGGGCAGCGACGTCGGTCGCTACCAGGATATCGATGGTGCTTTCCTTGAACTGACGGACTACGGTGTCTCGTTTCTGCTGCGAAAGGTCTCCGTGAAGTCCTTCAGCCATATAGCCTCTCTTCTTCAGGGCTTCGGTCACTTCATCGCAGCGGCGCTTCGTGCGGACGAAGACGATAGCAAGCTCCGGATCCTGCATATCGAGCAGACGGCAGAGCGCATCAAATTTCTGACGGTCGGGCAGTTCGATATATTCCTGCTCGATAAGATCGATGGTGACAGTCGCTGCTTTGATCTTCACGATCTCCGGTTCCTTCAGGAAGGTTTCCGCCAGCTCGCGGATCGGTGCAGGCATGGTCGCAGAGAAGAACATGGTCTGGCGTTCTTCCGGAATGCCGGCCAGAATGGTACGGATGTCATCAATGAATCCCATATCTACCATTTCATCGCCTTCGTCGAGCACGAGGATCTGCACATGAGACAGGTCGATGGTGCCGCGCTTCATGTGGTCCATCAGACGGCCCGGGGTCGCGACGATGATATTCGGGTGCTTTCTGAGTGCTTTGAACTGGCGCTCGATATCCTGTCCGCCGTAGATCGGCAGTGCATGGATCGGCAGGTACTGAGCAAGATGGTTGATCTCTTCCGCAGACTGGATGGCAAGCTCACGGGTCGGCGAGAGGACGACGGCCTGCGGTCCCTTCTCGGAAATGTCGATTCGCTCCAGAATCGGAATGCCAAAAGCAGCCGTCTTGCCGGTACCGGTCTGTGCCTGCCCGATCAGGTCCTTCCCGGTAAGTGCGGTAGGGATAGCGGCTTTCTGGATGGGAGTCGGTTCTTCAAAGCCCATATCCTCTACGGCTTTCAAAATTTCCGGCTTCACGCCGAGTTCTGTGAATGTGTCGTACATAGCTCCTCCTTGTGCGCTCATGGGTACGCCGGGCGTTCTTCGCCCTTTTGACTGTATATATTATATGTATGTATATAGCAGGCTCTGGGGAAATCCATTTCCTCATGCATTTCGCATCTTCCGGCATCTGGCCGGGCATAAAAAAAGAGAACGCTGCAAGCGTCTCTCCCATGACTGTTTCGTTCGATTGTCCGTTCTCTCGGTGCCTGCATAGCGGCTTTATTATATCATACTTCGTCTATATCCTGCAGAAAGGAAATGTCAAAGCGCCATGACGTTCACCGCACCGCGCTGCCTCTTCCTTTAGAAAGCTCATCCTTTCAAGTGAGACGTGATGCTTTAGCGCATCCGCATCGAAGGCGATGAAGCATCTCAGCAAGGACTATCCAACCGCTGCCGGCTCCCAGATCGGTACCAAAAAATATTCTAAATTCCTCTTGCATGTTTATTCTCTTAGTTGTATAATTATCACAATTCAATTTAAAGCTATTTACGAAGAAGGCTCATTTCATCAAATATTTTCAAGAAATTTTCACTTCTTGGAAATGAATAGAATTGTATAACATGCATAAACCAGCTTTCTTCCTCAAAGGAGAATCACTCATGTTTGAAAAAGAAATCAAAGAAAAAGTCAATGAGATCACACCACAAGTCGTGACATGGCGCCGCCATTTCCATACCTACCCGGAAATCTCCGGTGAAGAAAAAGAGACATCCCTCTACATTCAGGAAGAGCTCAAAAAGCTCGGCATCCCATTCGAGACAGGCTTCTTTGGCACCGCCGTCCTTGGCACGATCAAAGGCGAGCAGCCCGGCAAGACCGTCGCTCTCCGTGCGGACATGGATGCGCTGCCCGTCACCGAGCAGACAGGACTTCCCTTCGCTTCGAAGAACAAAGGCAAGATGCACGCCTGCGGCCATGACAGCCACATGGCGATCCTCCTCGGAGCGGCCGCCGTATTGAACCAGATGAAGTCCCAGCTCAAGGGGACAGTCAAGCTGGTCTTCCAGCCGGCCGAAGAAGAGGCAGCGATCGGAGGCGGCCGTCACATCGCAGCAAGCGGCAAGCTCGATGATGTCTCTGAGATCTATGGCCTTCACGTATGGCCGGAGCTCCCCGTCGGCGTCATCGGCTTGAAGCCGGGCAATCTCATGGCCGCTTCGGATCGTTTCTACGTCCATGTAAAAGGGAAATCCACCCATGCGGCACAGCCGCACAACGGCACCGACGCACTGGTCGCTGCCGCGCACTTCATCATCGACGTGCAGTCCCTGATCTCCCGAGAGATGAACCCGATGGAAAACGTCGTCTGCACCATCGGCCTTATGAATGCAGGCACACGCTACAATGTCGGCGTCGAAGATGCATACCTCGAAGGCACCGTCCGCACCTACACACCGGCGCTGCGCGACAAGATGGAAGCGCGCCTCGGTGAGATCCTGAAGGGGCTCGATGTGATGTTCGGCACACACTCGGAGCTGAACTACGTCCGCGGTCACAGCGCCACCATCAATACACCGGAAAAGATCCAGTTCCTGCAGGAGATCGGAAAAACTTATGTCGGTGAAGAACACCTGACCCAGCCGCAGTACCCGTCCATGTGCGCGGAAGACTTCTCCTCCTATCTGGAAAAATTCCCCGGCGCCTTCCTGTGGCTCGGTACCGGCAAACCTGGCACACCGGCCCTTCACAATGCAAGCTTCGCCATCGATGAATCGATCCTCCCCTTAGGCGTCACGATGGAGGCCGCAGCAGCGATCGAGGCTTTGAATAAGTAAATCACATAAACCACGCGAAATTTGAAAGCGGGAATGAGGGATTAGTAGCTAGGGATTAGGAGCCTCGAGTGACTAGTGACTGGTGACTAAATGCCACTTTCGGGCATCGCCACTATCTATACTCTGCGGTGCTTCCATATTTTTATGCGCCGCACCAGCACTCCTCACTTCTAACTGGCGAGCAAAGCTTTCATCCACAATCAGTGGACGAGGCCCCCCACGAGCGAACCCTGAAGTTTGAAACCGTCACCACTCAAAGCACTAACCATTTTAGGGTAAC
>JAJWRZ010000131.1:0-5784 GCA_021633965.1 Dialister sp. | reverse complement strand
TAGTAATGGACCGATTAGTATTGATCATAATAATAGTGGGGATAAGCGTTCTGTTTTCATTGAGAAAGGGGCATTTAGCTCTTCCGCCAAAACGGACTTAGAACTATGGTCAAATCGCAGAATCGTTGACTGGGAGCATGAAGATAATACTGGACCAAAGGATAATGGATTTTATAATAATGATACAATGTTACGCCCACGAGATCCGCCAAATAGGAATGACCCATTTATCGATAATCCGCCACCAGGACATCATGATCCTGGATCGTGGGTTCATTTTAATCGTTTTGGTTATTATGATGGAACTAGTCAGGGACAAGACGTTTTGGCCTCGAATACATACGTGGATAAGATTAATATTGCAATGGAAAAGGACAATTCATCCGTAGAGAAAGTCTATCAGTATGTGGAAAAATATAGAAATGAATTTTCTTCAACTGGCGGATTGTATCGAAAGGATGAGTCATCATGTAAATCTGGAGAAGAAAGCATATATCTAGATACAGATGGTCACTACGATTCTGCGGGTTCAGGGCGTGGTTTTAGTGTGGAAAACGATAAACAGTACAAGATTATTATTACCGATGGTGATATCACTGTGAATCCAGAGAATTGTAATACGAGTTGGACTAATATGACGATCATTTCACTTCATGGGGATGTCAATGTCTATGCAAATGTAATGCATGATCGATTCAAAGCGATCATATATGCGCCGAACGGGTGTGTTCGCTACTATCATAAAGTGGCTTTTGAAGGAAGTATTGTAGCCAAACATATCTTTTCAAATGTGTGGTATTGCTCATTTTACTGGAATCCATTTCAGTTTGGGGATCATGGAGAGAGTGGTGACTCTGGCTCAAGTGGAACGACTGGCAGCGGCGGTGTGAAGCAAGTAAAACTTCATTCTAATGAAGATAAGGACTATTCTGGGATTGAAATCTCTATTTAGGGTAGTGCATAAAAAAGAGGGAAGCCTTGACAGGTTTCCCTCTTTTTGCGTGCTATTTGCCATGCATCACGAAATTATATATAAAAGTGTGATAGAAATCACGCTTATATATAATTTCGTGATTCTACGTTTTTTCCATACCATACTATCAGAATTTCCTTTAACGGGAAGGGCTCCCTGTGCTCCGCTATGCATATAAGTCATGGTATAATTATAAAGAGAAACTTTGCCCGCTGTTTACGTGCTTTTTACGGGAGTGGGCTATCATTAAAAGGTATGCTTCTGCGTGTGACCTGCTTCATAGCACACCAGCCCGGCACGCCCCGCGGGCTAACGCTGACGCTTCGCTTGAATGAGAAATGAAGGTGGCGGCTAGGGATTAGGGGTGGGGATTAGGAGCAAGCGGTGATTGAAATAGCGCAATTGGTACACTGATCGTTCTGCAAGGAAGATCTCTCGGCTACGCTCGAGATGACGGCGGCGCGAAGTGCTATCAAAACTCCGCGGCGCTTCATTATTTTCTGCGCCGCACCACCACTTCTCACTCCTCACTCCTAACTTTTACGTTTCATTTTTACGGATATATGGGATTACAAGATACCCGCTGTTTATAAAAGGAGGGCCACTTATGTCGGAACAAAAGCCGCTCATTTACGGTATCATTCACATCGGCTCGTCGAATCTGTCTCTTCGCATCGTGGAGTACAAGAATGTCAATGAAGTCCGTGTCATCGAGTCCGTGAGGAAGGATACGAACTTTGGGGAAGAGGTATTCAATCATAAGAATCTGTCTTTCGCTTCGATCCGGAAGCTCTGCCGCATGCTGAATGGCTTGAAGCAGCTGCTGTCGGATTATCAGGTGAAGGTATATGCGGCGTATGCGACGGCGGTTTTTCGTGAGGCGGATAACTGCCGCTCGATCCTGGATCTGATCCGTGTGAAGACGGGATTCAATGTGCAGGTCGTGGACATGCCGCAGGAGATCTATTTCAAGCATTTCGGCCTTTCGTACCAGCTGAAGCAGTATAACCGTGCGGCGAATGAGCGTCTGGGGAAGAATTTCCTCTTCGTCGACATCACGTCGGGGTGCGTGGGGCTGACGGTGTGGGAGAAGGGCTCGCTCTGCTACCAGCACAATGTACACATCGGGACGCTGCGGCTTTTGGAGACGTTCACGACGAACCAGCGCGAGTCGCGCTATTTCCCGGAAGCGCTGGCGGAGTACATCCATGCGATCATGGAGCCGCTCTGGGTATCGATCAGAAAGTATGACATCGATACGGTCGTTCTCTCGGGCCGTGAGGCGAGGATCGTCGCGATGCTCTTGCACCATGACCTTGACCAGCGGGATATCGCCGAGGTGAAGCCTCAGGAATTCGGCAAGGTGTATGACGAGGTGGGGAAATTCTCCACTTCGATGATCATGCAGAAGTATCACATCAGTGAGGCATGGGCGCTCACTGTTTCGCCGACGCTGCATATTTATCAGGAGATCCTGAATGCAATCCCCGTGAAGCATGTAGTCATGATGGGGATGACCTTCGTGCGCTCGGCATCGCTCTTCTATGGGGCGCAGAAGACGAATGATCCGGCACTTGCGTACATGCGCGCGCAGAATCTGGAGCTGACGCGCTCGATCGCGGCCGACTATTACTATGAACCGGTGCATGCGAAGGCGATGGAGCTCTACAGCAAAGTGATCGTTCAGGCCTTTGACCGCGGAAATGGGCTCAATGACCGTGATGAATTCCTGCTCCGTATGGCGATCATCCTGTACCAGATCGGGAAGTATGTGAATCTTCTGGGCTCGTCCATGCAGGCGTGGAATATGGTCCGCGGGACGGATATTTTCGGGATCTCCGACCGAGAGAAGGATATCGTGGCGTGCATCGTCTACTATGATCACAAGGGGATCCCGAATGATGACGATGAGCCATTCCGCATCCTGTCAGATGAGTCGAAGATGACGGCGCTGAAGCTGATAGCCATCTTCCGTCTGGTCCGTGCGATGGATATGTCGAGGAAGCAGAAGCTGAAAGATCTTTCGGCACATATCTCGGGGGATGCGCTTGTCATCGAGTATGAATCGAGTGAGGATACGGCCCTGGAGACATGGCTGTTTAATAAAGAAAAGACAATGTTTGAAACGGTATTTGGCATGGAAGCCAAATTGGAGCGGAGGTAACTATGGACGTGCAGGATAGACATCAGCATTATTATCTGAACCGCGAGCTGTCGTGGCTGCAGTTCAATCGCCGCGTACTGCAGGAGGCAGTGGATCCGAACAATCCCCTGCTGGAAAAATTGAAATTCCTGGCGATCACGAGTTCGAATCTGGATGAATTCTTCATGATCCGCGTGGCGGGGCTGAAGCACCAGAAGGAAAATGGCGTGAAGCGCCGTGACATCGCCCATATGACGCCGGAGGAGCAGCTTGAGCAGATCTCCGACACCTGCCAGAAGCTCGTCGCGCGCCAGTACCGTTTCCTTCATATGCTCCTGTCCGAGCTTCGCACGGAAGGGCTCTATTTCATCCATCCGGAAGATGCGACAGAAGCGCAGAAGAAGTGGATGGAGGACTATTTCGAGCGGCAGGTATTCCCAGTCGTCACACCGATGGCCGTCGACTCCTCGCATCCGTTCCCGTTCCTCGCTTCGAAGAGCCTCAATATCGCGATGCTGCTCGAAAGGAATGAGCGTGACCTTTCGCTGGATGAGGAAAATGATATCGATGTGAAGACGGCGATCGTGCCGGTGCCATCGCTGCTCCCTCGTATCGTCCGCCTGCCGGATGATCCGGAAAAGAAGGGACGCCATGACTTCGTTCTCTTGGAGCAGGTCATCCGTCATTTTGCGTCCCGTTTCTTCATCGGCTACGACCTCTTGGAAGCACATCCTTTCCGCATCACGCGTGACGCGGATCTTGCGATCGATGAAGAAGATGCGCAGGATCTCGTCGTCGAGGTGGAGCGCCAGCTGAAAAAACGCCAGCGCGGGGAGGCCGTGCGTATCGAATTCGAAGCAGGCACCAGCCGCTTCATGCAGCGCTTCATGACGCAGGAGATGCACCTCGCGAAGGAGGATCTGTATGAGATCGACGGCCCGCTCGATATGACGATGTTCTTTTCCTTCTGTGGCATCAAGGGCTACGACCGTCTCCGCTATCCGGAAGCGCATCCGCATCGCCCCTGGTCCATGATCCAGCTCGAAAAGGATGGTCGAAAGAATATTTTCGAGATGATCCGTGAGAAAGATCTTCTCGTGCATCTGCCTTATGAATCCTTTGAAGACTCTGTCGTCAATTTCGTCGCTTCTGCTGCAGCTGACCCCGATGTCCTTGCCATCAAGCAGACCCTGTACCGCGTGGCTTCCTCCTCGCCGATCATACAGGCGCTCGAAAAAGCAGCACAGAACGGCAAGCAGGTCACTGTCCTCATGGAAGTCAAGGCGCGCTTCGATGAAGCGAATAACATCCTGATGGCCCGCCGTCTTGAAAAAGCAGGCGCACATGTCATCTACGGCTTGGTAGGCCTTAAGACACACTCGAAGTGTACGCTCGTCATCCGCCGCGAAAAGGACGGCATCCGCCGCTACGTCCATGTCGCGACGGGCAACTACAATGCATCCACAGCCAAGCTCTATACGGATCTCGGTGTCTTCACCTGCAATGACCAGTTTGGCAGCGATGCTTCTGCCTTCTTCAATCTCCTCTCCGGCTACTCTGACCCGCCGCTGTGGGACTCCTTCATCGTCGCGCCGATCAATCTCCGCCAACGCTGCATGGAGCTCATCGACCGCGAGATCGCCTTCGCCAAGCAGGGCGAGCATGCACACATGGTCGCCAAGATGAATTCCCTCCTCGATAAGGAAATCATTGACAAGCTCTATGAAGCCTCTCAGGCAGGCGTCAGGATCGAGCTCATCGTCCGCGGCATCTGCGTACTCATCCCGGGCATCCCCGGCGTCAGCGACAACATCACTGTCAGAAGCCTTGTCGGCCGCTTCCTGGAGCACAGCCGCGTCTTCTGGTTCGCCAATGGCGGCCGTGAAGAGCTGTATATCAGCAGCGCGGACTGGATGCCGAGAAACCTCAATGACCGTGTCGAACTCATGATCCCTGTGCGCGACGCCGATCTCTGCCATCGTCTGAAGACCATGGTCAATATGGAGCTCGCGGACAATCAGAAAGCGCACATCATGCAGTCCGATGGCATGTGGAAAAAGGAAATCGCACCTGCTGATAAAGTGGGCGCACAGGCTGAATTCCAGCGCATCGCGGAGAAGCGTGACCGCGAAGATGAATTGACCCTCGCGCAGAAAATGGAACCCTATATGCCTGTCTTTGGGAAAAGGGAGAAATAAGCTGTCCATGAAAAGCCGAAGCGAATGCTTCGGCTTTTTTGCGTGGGTGGTGACTAGTGACTGGTGACTACATACCACCTTCGGGCATCGCCACTATTTATACTCCGCGGCGCTTCTATATTTTTATGCGCCGCACCAACCCCTTTGAACCTCTTGAACCTGCTGAACCTCTTTCGCACGCAATCAAGGGACGATCCGCCCCAGGGGCTAACCCTGAAGTTGATTCTCTATTATCCACTTTTCCTTCTGCCATCTTCTCTTTTTGGGAAAGACTTACAAAATTCAAGGATTTTGATGGGCAGATTTCCCACTTTGAATGAAAATGAGAAAGACGAAACGCCAAAGATGGGACAAAGTTGGGCTATCTCAGGGGAGGGATGGGCTTGGCTTGAGGTTGACAATAAGGCGGAAAGCCGAATGCACAAAATGCGAAAGAAACGATAACATGGGAGATAGACTGATTCATAATC
>JAJWRZ010000130.1:0-5886 GCA_021633965.1 Dialister sp. | reverse complement strand
ATATAGAGCAGATCGTCTTTTTTTAGTTTCCTGACCATTTTCCGATACTGAGGACGTTCAAAATCCTTACCGGATTGCTTATCAATAAACAAATGTTTCTCCGGGATAGAAAGTTCTTTCAGTGCAAGAATCTGCCTGTCCTCATTCTGTTCTCTGGTGCTGACGCGGATATATCCATATAAATTTCCCATGACATTTCCCTCCCTTTTTCCGACCGGGAAAACAGCTCCCGCGCCGGATATGTTTCATTTTCTATGGTACTGGATACTTCATGCTCCTGAATAAAAAGACTGTGAAAATGTCGGGTGCAGACCCGGCATTTTCACAGTCATCTCCCTATATCAGGCACTTTCCTTTTCGAGCTATGGCGTCTCCTACAGTCAGGTATGGATCGGCAAAAGGAGGCCATGGAAACGCGTCCATTTCATAAAAAAACCGCTTGGCGAATGGAATCCATCCGCCAAGCGGTTTCAAGTGTCTTATTTGAATTTATCAATGATTTTATCAAGCCATGAGCTCTTTCCTTTGTACTGCGCGCAGTCCTCTCCCATGAGGTGTGCGTAGTTCAGGAGGGCTTCTTTCTGTTCTTCCTTCAGGCGCTTTGGTACGGTGACTTTGACTTCCACGTACAGATTGCCCTTCCGGCTGGACTGGAGGTGCGGCATGCCTTCGCCGATGATGCGGAAGCGGGTACCACTCTGCGTACCGGCGGGGATCTTGAGCTCGACCTCTTTGTCAAGGGTCTTGACCTTGATGGTGCTGCCAAGAGCGGCGACCGGGAAGGTGATGTCTACGCTCTTGTAGAGATCATCCCCGTCACGCTCGAAGTCCGGATCGTCTTTCACGTAGATATATACGTAGAGATCCCCCTTCGGACCGCCGCGCTTGCCTGGCTCGCCCTCGCCGGAGACGCGCATGCGCACACCGGTGTCAGCACCGGCAGGGATATTCACTTCGATGGTCTTTTTCACGCGGATCGTGCCGGTGCCGCGGCATTCGGAGCATTTATTCCGGATGATCTTGCCGCTTCCCTGGCAGTGCTGGCAGGTGATGATATTCACCATCTGTCCGAAAGGACCATTCCTTACCACACGCTGCTGGCCGGTACCGTGGCAGTCGGGGCAGGTCTCGACGGAGGAGCCTGGCTCTGCACCGGTGCCGTGACAATGGGTACAGGTATCATTCTTCGGTACGGTGAATTTCTTCTTGATACCGGTCGCTGCTTCGCGAAGGGTGATCTCCATATCATAGCGGAGGTCAGCGCCCTGCTCCGGGCCATTGCTCCGTCTGCGTCCGCCGCCGGTGAACATGTCGAAAATATCACCCATGTCGAAGCCGCCAAAGCCGCCCTGTCCACCGAAACCGCCAAAGCCGCCCTGTCCGAAGCCGCCGTAGCCCGCACCGCCGCCGCTGGCAGCCTGCGTGAAGGCATCGTGTCCGAGCTGGTCATACTGCGCTCTCTTGTCCGCATCGGAGAGAACGTGGTAGGCCTCATTGACTTCCTTGAATTTTTCTTCCGCGGCTTTTGGATTGTCTTTATTCAGATCCGGATGGTACTTGCGTGCCAGCCGGCGATATGCTTTCTTTATTTCATCGTCTGAGGCGCTTTTATTGACGCCCAGCACGTCATAGTAATCTCTGCTGTCTGCCATTCTTTTCTATCCTCAAAGAAATTAGGGAAACGCTGATTTAATCGCAGAGTCAGATTTTACAAGAATTTTTATACATAGCTTCGTCATAACCTTCCTTAAATAGCTCGCTATTCGCGTCAGGTGATTCCTCGCTATGCCTAAAAATTCAAGAGTACAATCTGACAACGATTGAATCAGTGTTTCCTTAGAAATGCCTCAAAAGGTCCTGAAGACTCCGCTCTCTTCCCGTTTTCTGGAAATCCGTAGAACCTTCAGAACCTTCTGAGTTTCTCTATGATGATCTCCTTGCAGGAGATCAATTATTTCTTGTCGTCGTCTACGACCTTGTAATCGGCATCAACTACATTGTCATCGGCTTTCTTGGCACCTGCCTGAGGTCCCTGCTGCGGGCCCTGCTGAGCGCCTGCCTGCTGCTGTGCCTGCGCCTGCTGTGCCTGCTGGTACAGCTTTTCGGTGAGTTCATGCAGCGGCTTGGTGAGTGCTTCCGCGTCGGCTTTGATCTTCGCGGTGTCATCGCCTTTGAGGCTTTCTTTCAGGGTAGCGATGGCATCATTGACTTCTTTGACCTTGGCAGCATCTGCTTTGTCACCGAGTTCTTTGACCGTCTTTTCCGCCTGGTAGATCAGCGCTTCCGCATTGTTCTTGGCTTCGATGCCTTCCTTACGCTTCTTATCTTCTTCTTCATGCGCCTTTGCGTCGTCCTGCATCTTCTGGATCTCTTCATCAGAAAGGCCGGTGGAAGAGGTGATATCGATCTTCTGTTCCTTGCCGGTGCCGAGGTCTTTCGCAGAGACGTGGACGATGCCGTTTGCATCGATGTCGAAGGTGACCTGGATCTGCGGTACGCCCCGTGGAGCCGGCGGGATGTCGGAAAGTTCGAAACGGCCGAGGGTCTTGTTGTCGGCTGCCATCGGACGTTCGCCCTGGAGGACATGGATGTCTACAGACGGCTGATTGTCTGCTGCGGTGGAGAAAACCTGAGACTTGGAGGTCGGGATGGTGGTATTTCTCTTGATCATGGTCGTGAAGACACCGCCCAGGGTCTCGATACCGAGGGACAGTGGGGTGACATCGAGGAGAAGGACGTCCTTGACTTCGCCTTTGAGGACGCCGGCCTGAACAGCAGCGCCGACAGCGACGGATTCATCCGGGTTCACGCCCTTGGATGGTTCCTTGCCGAATTTATTCTTGATCAAGGTCTGTACTGCCGGGATACGGGAAGAACCGCCGACAAGAAGGACTTTATCGATATCACCGACGGAAAGGCCTGCATCCTTCATCGCAAGGTCGATCGGTTCTACCGTCGCCTGTACGAGATCTTCGGTGATTCTATCAAATTCTGCGCGGGTCAGGGTCGCATCGAAGTGGACCGGCTGACCATCGGAGTCGATGGTGATGAATGGCAGGTTGATATCCGTGCTCATGACGGAGGACAGCTCGATCTTGGCTTTTTCGCCCGCTTCCTTCAGTCTCTGGTTCGTCATCGGATCACGTTTCAGTTCGAAGCCGTTCTGTGCTTTGAATTTTTCAGCGATCCAGTCCATGACGCGGGCATCGAAATCATCACCGCCGAGATGGCCGTTGCCGTTGGAGGCTTCGACTTCGAAGACACCATCCGCCAGATTCAGGATGGATACATCGAAAGTGCCGCCGCCGAGGTCATAGACGAGGAAGCGATGTTCTTTGCCGTCTTTGATCTTGTCGAGGCCGTAAGCCAGAGAGGATGCGGTCGGTTCGTTGATGATACGAAGGACATTCAGCCCTGCGATCTTGCCGGCATCCTTGGTCGCCTGGCGCTGTGCATCGGTGAAATAAGCCGGGCAGGTGATGACTGCATCAGTGACTTTTTCGCCAAGATAAGCTTCTGCATCGACCTTCAGCTTCTGCAGGATCATCGCGGAAATTTCCTGCGGAGTATAGGATTTGTCATCAATGGTGACTTTGTAGTCGCTGCCCATGTGACGTTTGATAGAAACGATGGTGCGATGCGGGTTCGATACCGCCTGGCGTTTTGCCAGCTGGCCGACCAGACGTTCACCGGTCTTGGAGAAGCCGACAACAGATGGGGTCAGGCGAGAACCTTCCGCATTCGGAATGACGACAGGCTCGCCGCCTTCCATGACGGCAACAACAGAGTTTGTAGTCCCCAGATCGATACCAATAACTTTTGACATTTGAAATGTCCCCTTTCTTTCTATTTGTACTTACGAAATTTTATATAGAGAAATGGAATCGCAGAGCGTCCCATCGGTTAGCCGTTATGCACGACCTGTACCTTCGCTACGCGGAGTACATTGTCCTTGTACAGATACCCTTTTTGGAATACCATGGAAATGGTTTCGTCTTCTTTGTCATCTGCCGGGAGCATCATGACCGCTTCATGGAAATGCGGATCGAAGGTCTTTCCCAGTGCTTCGATCTCCTTCACGCCGAAGCCTTCCATGATCTTGACGAATTGTTTCTGCAGGAGCTCGAAGCCCTGTACATAAGCCGCACCGCCTTCATCTTTTTTCATGTGAGCAAGCGCCAGCTCGAAATTATCCAGCACCGGCAGGAAAGCTTTCAGTGTTTCTGCGGTATGTGTATCCGCAGCTTTCGCTTCCGCCTCTCTGGTGCGGCGGCGGAAATTATCAAAGTCTGCCTGCAGTCTGACGTACTGGGAAAGAGCCGTAGCCAGCTTGGACTCCGCTGCCTCCGCCTTGTTCTTGGCTTCTTCGGCGATCTTCTTCGCTTCGCCGAGCTGATCCATCAAGTCATCTACGGGAGACGTTTTCTTTTCTTCTTTGGCTTCGGTTTCTTTCATCGGTTCTTCGACGTCGACTTTCTTCTTATCTTCTTTCATCCAGGAGCCTCCTATGTTTTCCCTTTTAATAACAGATCCAGTCGCTGCTGCATGAAGCGCATCATACCGACGATGCGGCTGTATTGCATCCGTGTCGGTCCTAAGACGGCCACGGAGCCGATGACCCGGCCACCGGATGTGAACTGCGCTCTGACAACGGACAGATCCGAGAGCGACTTCATCGGATTCTCTGTCCCGATATGCACAGCGATAG
The DNA here is from genome assembly GCA_021633965.1 of Dialister sp. GTDB lineage: Bacteria > Bacillota > Negativicutes > Veillonellales > Dialisteraceae > Dialister. The sequence continues at coordinate 1,178 of JAJWRZ010000130.1, read as the reverse complement.
GCTGATCAGAAGAGGAAAGAAGCATGCTTTCGAGCATGTCTCTCTGCTCTAAGAGATTCAGTATATCCTGCATTTTTTCTACATTTTTAAACTCTGGCTGCTCGATCAGCTGTGAAGCCCCGCCGGCGTAGACCTCTTTCTGCGGGCTCACAGCCCTCTGCAGTGCCTGAAAGACCGACAGATACGGTGTCAGATCCTTCTCTACGTCTCGCTGGAAGGAGAGGATCATCTCCTCGTCTGTATGGTCGATCTCTCTGCCATGCAGGAAATGATTCAGCTTATCCGCGAGGAGCTGCATCTCGTCGAAGGAGGATCCTTTCGGAATATCCACCACCGCATTCGATACATCGCCCTGATCCGTCACAACAAGGAGGATCGCCCGCCTGCCATCGAGCGGAAGGAAACGGACATAATTGAATTTCTTCTTCTGTCCCGCAGAAGCCGCAACCGACAGCGTATGCGTCAGTACCGCTACAGCCTTGGCCATGTTCCGGAAGATCTCTTCCTGACGGTTCACATGATCCATCAGCATGTGGTCGATCATGTGCTCTTCTTCCGAAGAGACTGGAGCAGGCTGCATCAGCCAGTCCACATAGAAACGATATCCTTTGATCGAAGGGATGCGCCCAGCGGAGGTATGTGGCTGCTCAAGATAGCCTTCATCCTCTAAGTCCTGCATCTCATTTCGGATCGTCGCGCTCGATACGCCCAGGTCATACTTTCGTGCGATCGTGCGTGAACCGACCGGTTCGGCCGTGTCTGCATAGTCCTGCACCACCGCCCACAGGACGCGCCGTTTTCTTTCATTCAGTTCATTCACACCATGTCCGGTGCTTTCTTGATTGATTCTACGTGCCATATGTATCACCTGAATTTATTAGCACTCATTATTCTCGAGTGCTAACTTATGATATTAGAATAGCATTCACCTATGGGAATGTCAAGGATATTTTCGATTTCTTCTGAAAAAACGGGGGGTAATGGTTTGAGGGTTCAGGGTTAGCCCCTCGGGGCGGTGCTCCTTTGATTTTGTACGAAACTGGATTTCCCTATTTCAATATATCTCTTTTGGCTCAATAATAGAGGTGTGAATGGATATACTACAAAACCCGTGGAGCTAAGTGGTGAAGTGGTAAACTAAAATTGGACACAGAGGGGGTAATCTTTAGACATACAGT